>NZ_JBICHO010000033.1:0-7940 GCF_043100905.1 Rhodopirellula sp. JB055
GTGGACGCGTTCCGAAACCTACCGAACGAGATCCCCGAGATCGCGGACTTCGAATTCGGAACCAATAATTCTCCCGAAGGACTCAACGAAGGCCTCACGCATTGCTTCTTGGTGACGTTCGAAAGTGAAGAGGACCGCGAAGCCTATCTGCCTCATCCAGCCCACCTGGCATTTGTGGAAGTCCTGAAGCCACACCTCGAAAAAGTGGTGGTGATCGACTACTGGGCCGATAAGTAGTCTGGATGACGACGCACCAAACGGGTGACGTCAGACCGGTTGATCCGCCGCCACCAACTCCATTCGTTGGCAGACGAGCTTCCCGCGATCTGGCATCCCCAACCATGTGACGACTAGCAAAAGCCCGGTATTTGCGGACTCAAACCGCTGCCGGGCTTTCTCGTGGACACTCGCAAATTGGCGTCCGCGACGGAACGCTTGACCAAAATTGATTCCGCAGCTATCTTCCGTCATCAATCCGGCTAAAAGTGGCCGGCCACATCATAAGGAAATTTAATACAGCAGGTTGTCATTGCAGTTTCGTACGCTTGAATTGTTCTGTCGTGTCGCAGATCTTCGCAGTTTTTCCAAAGCTGCGGCGGATTGCGGTTTAACTCAAAGCGCGGTCAGTCAAGCCATCAGCGGATTGGAAGAATCCGTTGGGGCCAGTCTGATCGATCGCTCCAGTCGCCCATTGGGTTTGACAGAAGCAGGTGAGATTTACCTGTGCGGCGTCCGCGACGTGATTCGCCAATACAACGAACTGGAACAACGCGTACGCTTCCGCGGCGAACGTTTGAACGGCAGCGTGACCGTTGGTGCGATCTATTCGGTTGGCTTGAGCTACATGCCCGAAGCCACCAAGGTCTTCGAGTCCCAGCACCCTGACGTCAAAGTCCGAACAGAATTCGGCAGCAGTCAACGCGTCGTCCAAATGGTGCTCGATGGTGGCGTCGAATTCGGACTGGTGAGTTTCCCTCGCACGACGAAGGCATTGGGCACCATCCCTTGGCAATCCGAACCAATGCGATTGGTTTGCTCCGCCGACCATCCTTTCGCCAAGCGGACGGAAGTCTCGGCATCCGAACTCAGCGGCATGGAAATGGTCGGGTTCGAACGCGGACTGGTACTGCGTCAAGCGATTGATCAATGCCTGAAACGCGCAGGCATCTCGGTGGTGACGCAGATGGAATTCGACAACGCCGATTCAATGGTTCGTGCGATCCAAGCGAACCGCGGACTCGGCATCGTCCCCGAGGCGGCGGTCCGCCGCGAAACGGCAAACGGAACCCTACGCGTGGTTGCTTGCCCTGAAATCCAAATGGTCCGGCCACTCGGAATCATCTTTCGTCGCAGCAGTAAACTCAGTCGCGCTGCGATTGAACTTGGATCTCTTCTCTTGGGGCGGGAAATGGAACCTGAACTGAGAACCAAATCCGAAGCCGCCAAAGCGGATCGGAAGAAAAACCAAACCAAAGATCGGGCGGTCTCGGTCGTCGCATGATTCGCGACACAGACTCCAACGCCCTTTGACTGTCCACACATCCCCTCATCCCCAAGTTGTTTCATTTATGACCAAGCAACCTTTGTTTCACCTGCCACCGGCCCAAGGACTGTACGACCCTGAGCACGAGAAGGACGCGTGTGGCGTCGGCTTTGTTGCTCACATCAAAGGGGCTCCCAGTCACCAAATCGTGATCGATGCCGACACGATTCTGCAAAACATGGATCACCGTGGTGCGTGCGGTTGTGAACCCAACACCGGTGACGGTTCGGGGATCATGTGCGGGTTGCCTCACAAGTTTTTGCAAAAGGTTGCGAAAGCTGACCTCGGTGTGGATCTGCCTGAGGAAGGTAAGTTCTCCGCCGGCCTGATCTTCCTGCCAACCGACGATGCAGAGCGTGCGATCTGCAAAGAAACCATTGCTCGGTTGATCGAAGAAACCGGACAAAAGCTGATCGGTTGGCGCGACGTGCCTCAAGAAACCGATGCTGCTGACGTCGGCCCAACAGCTCGTCAAAGCGAACCTGTGATCGAACAGTTGTTCGTCGGTGCAGCAGACGGAATCTCCAATGAAGAATTCGAACGTCAGCTCTACTTGATCCGCAAGCAAGCCAGTCACGAACTGCGCGGCGGCACCAAGATCAAACAAGCGTTGATGTTCTACGTCTGCTCGTTGTCGACCAAGGTCATCATTTACAAGGGCATGCTGACGCCTGCTCAGGTGATGCCGTATTTCCCTGATCTTCGTGACGAAGATTTCGAAACGCACTTGGCGATGGTCCACAGCCGCTTCTCAACGAACACGTTCCCGAGCTGGGACCGTGCTCAGCCACTGCGGTTCATGAGCCACAATGGCGAAATCAACACGCTTCGCGGCAACGCGAACTGGATGCGTGCTCGTGAAGGCACGGCTGCCAGCGAAATCTACGGTGACGAACTGAAGAAGTTGTTCCCCGTTGTCGAGCCTCACTTGAGCGACTCGGGAACGTTCGACAACGTGCTTGAGTTCTTGCTGATGAACGGCCGCACGCTGCAAGAAGCCATCATGATGATGGTTCCCGAAGCGTGGCAAAAACACGAAACCATGCCTGAAGAAAAGCGTGCTTTCTACGAGTACTTCAGTTGCATGATGGAACCTTGGGACGGCCCCGCTTCGATCGCTTTCACCGACGGAAAATGCATCGGCGCAACGCTCGACCGCAACGGCCTGCGTCCAAGCCGATACTACATCACCCACGACGATCGCGTGATCATGGCAAGCGAAGTGGGCGTGCTTCCGGTCGACCCATCGATCGTTCGCGAAAAAGGACGCTTGCAGCCTGGCAAGATGTTCTTGATCGACTTCGAAGCGGGACGTTTGATTCCCGACGAAGAATTGAAGAGTGATTTCGCCAGCAAAATGCCATACGGAAAATGGCTGAAGCAGCAACGGATTCGCTTGGCTGACTTGCATCCCGAAGCAGAAGGGCACGGGTTCGACGGCGACACGCTGCTACCTCGGATGCAAGCGTTCGGCTACACCGCCGAAACCATGAACTTCATGCTTCGTCCATTGGTCGAGCAACTGCGTGACCCCGTCGGCTCCATGGGCAACGACTCGGCGCTCGCTTGTTTGTCCGACAAGCCGCGGATGATCTATGACTACTTCAAGCAACTGTTCGCGCAGGTGACCAACCCCGCAATCGATTCGATTCGCGAAGAGGTCATCATGTCGCTGGAATGCTACATCGGTCCCGAGCAAAACCTGCTCGCTGCGACACCGGAACACTGCCACCGGTTGCTGATCGATCATCCGATTTTGACCAACGAAGAGGTCGCGGCTCTCAAGCACGTTGACCACGAACGCTGGCACAGCCGCGTGATCGACACAACGTTTGATCGCTCTGAAGGCAAGGCTGGTCTGACGAAAACCCTCGACCGAATCTGTGCCGAAGCCGAAGCCGCTGTCGACGAAGGTTTGCAAATCATCGTGCTGAGCGATCGCGATGTTTCTCACGATCGTGTGCCCGTCAGCATGCTGTTGGCAACCGGTGCCGTGCACCATCACTTGGTCGCCAAAGCCAAGCGAACCCGCGTCGGAATCGCCGTCGAAACGGGTGAAGCTCGCGAAGTGCACCATCACTGCTTGTTGATTGGCTACGGTGCTGATGCGATCAACCCGTACCTGGCCTTCGAAGCGTTGTGGCAAGCCCACCGTGACGGTCTGATGTCCTCCACTTTGGATGACGACAAAATCGTTGCCGCTTACCGCAAAGCTGTCGCAAAGGGCATGCTGAAAGTCATGGCCAAAATGGGCATCAGCACCCTGCAAAGCTACAAGGGTGCCCAAATCTTTGAAGCTCTCGGCCTGCGAGATGAGGTCATCCAGCGCTGCTTCGTTGGCACCGCCAGCCGTATCCAAGGGGTAACGTTCGACGTCATCGCCGAAGAAACGCTGCGTCGCCACAAGCTTGGCTTCCCCGACAGAGAATCCGACCGTCTGACGCAGTTGCCAAACCTTGGTGAGTTCCACTGGCGTGCCGAAGGCGAAAAGCACGCTTGGAGCCCTCAAGCCATCAGCACGCTGCAAATCGCAGCTCGCAACAACAACGAAGACGCCTACTGGAAGTTCTCGCACGAAATCAACGAGGACAACCGAACGCGTTGCACGTTGCGTGGATTGTTGGACTTCAAAGAAGGAGTCGCGGGCCCTGCACTGCCTCTGGACGAAGTCCAATCGGCCAAAGAGATCGTCAAACGCTTCTGCACCGGTGCCATGAGCCTGGGCAGCATCAGTGCGGAATCGCACGAGACGCTCGCCATCGCAATGAACCGTCTGGGCGGCAAGAGCAACACCGGCGAAGGCGGCGAAGACCCCAAACGCTTCCAACCACTTCCCAATGGCGACACCAAGCGATCTGCCATCAAACAAATCGCGTCGGGACGCTTCGGCGTCACAATCGAATACTTGTCCAACGCAGACGAACTGCAGATCAAGGTTTCGCAGGGTGCCAAGCCAGGTGAAGGTGGTGAGTTGCCCGGCAAGAAAGTCGACAACTACATTGCCAACATCCGTTACAGCACACCAGGTGTGGGGCTGATCAGTCCTCCGCCTCACCACGACATTTATTCGATCGAGGATTTGGCTCAACTGATCCACGATCTGAAAAACAGCAACCCATCGGCACGCGTCAGCGTGAAGCTGGTTAGCGAAGTGGGCGTTGGTGTGATTGCATCGGGTGTTGCCAAGGCTCATGCCGACCACATCCTGATCTCCGGTGACACCGGTGGAACGGGTGCATCGCCACTGACCAGCATCAAGCACGCTGGGTTGCCGTGGGAACTCGGGATCGCTGAAACCCATCAAGTCTTGGTACTCAACGATTTACGCAGCCGCGTTGTGTTGCAAACGGACGGCGGTTTGAAAACCGGACGTGACGTTGTCATCGCTGCGTTGCTCGGAGCCGAAGAGTTCGGTTTCTCAACCGCACCGTTGATCACGCTCGGCTGCATCATGATGCGGAAGTGTCACTTGAACACTTGCCCGGTCGGCATCGCGACCCAGGACCCTGAACTTCGCAAGATGTTCTCGGGCAAACCAGAGCACGTGGTGAACTACTTGTTCATGGTCGCCGAGGAAGCTCGCCGGATCATGGCGAGACTTGGTTTCCGCACGATCGACGAAATGGTCGGCCGCAGCGATGTTCTGTCGACCGATGACGCGATCAAACACTGGAAGAGCGATGGGCTGGATTTGACGTCCGTCCTCAGCCCCGCGCAGCGTCCTCACGACAAGGTCGAAGTGATCTGCACGCGTGGCCAAGATCACGGTTTGGAAAAATCGCTCGACATGACCAAGTTGGTCGCCGAAGCCATGCCAGCGATCGAAAACGGCGAATCCGTTCGCATCACGTCGCCGATCATCAACAACAACCGAACCGTCGGAACGATCTTGTCACACGAGATCGCGAAACGACACGGACAAGCGGGCTTGCCCGACGACACCATCCACATCGACCTGACGGGTTCTGCGGGACAAAGTCTCGGTGCGTTCCTCGCTCACGGTGTCACAATTGAACTGGAAGGCGATGCGAACGATTACGTCGGCAAAGGTCTGTCCGGCGGACGCATCATGGTCTACCCACCTCGCGAAAGCACCTTCGATGCCGCCAACGAGATCATCGTCGGCAACGTTTGCTTGTACGGTGCGACCAGCGGCGAAGCCTACTTCAGTGGCCGGGCAGCAGAGCGTTTCTGCGTTCGAAACAGCGGTGCTCGCACCGTTGTTGAAGGCGTCGGGGACCACGGTTGCGAATACATGACTGGCGGACGCGTGGTGTGTCTCGGTGAAACCGGACGCAATTTCGCGGCGGGGATGTCGGGCGGGATCGCTTACATCTGGGATCGCAAGGGCGACTTCAACCTTCACTGCAACTTGGCCACCGTCGAGTTGGAAAAGATCGAAGGGGAAGCCGAACTCGCGGAGGTCAAAGAGATGATCCAAAAACATCACGACTACACCAAGAGTGCACTGGCCGCCGAAGCCTTGGCCGACTTTGACACCTTTGTTTCGCAGTGCGTGAAGGTCATGCCAACGGATTACAAACGCGTGCTCGCCGAAATGGCGGCCGAAAAAGACGCTGTCAGCGTCTGAGAAAGACGGCATCCATCGCTCGCTTGAAAGAGCGATTGAAAACGACCGGGCGAAGCAAACCGCTTCGCCCGGCACGCGTGGCCATCGCCGCGAAAACCCACCCCACATCAACCGCACACATCACCCCATTTTGAGGACTCTGCCATGGGCAAGCCCACTGGATTCAAGGAATTCGATCGCGAAAAAGTTGCTTGGCGATTGCCAGTCATCCGGATCAACGACTACGACGAGATCTACACCGAACCCAAGACCGAGCACCTGCAACGTCAGGGCGCTCGCTGCATGGACTGCGGCGTTCCCTTTTGCCAGTCCGCGACCGGATGCCCGATCGACAACTTGATTCCTGAGTGGAACGACTTGGTCTACAACAATCGCTGGAAAGAAGCGATCGAGCGTCTGCACAAGACCAACAACTTCCCTGAATTCACCGGTCGTGTTTGCCCAGCACCTTGCGAAGGATCGTGCGTGTTGGGAATCACCAACCCGCCTGTGACGATCAAGAACATCGAAAACGCGATCGTTGACCGCGCCTGGGAAGAAGGCTGGATCGTCGCCGAAACGCCCGAAGAACGAACCGGCAAAAAGGTCGCGGTTATCGGCAGTGGACCGGCTGGTTTGACCGCCGCGGATCAGCTCAACAAAGCCGGCCACCTGGTCACCGTCTACGAACGCGCCGATCGCATCGGTGGCTTGCTGCAGTACGGCATCCCCAACATGAAATTGTCGAAGAAAGCCGTTCAGCGACGCATCGACAAAATGACCGAAGAAGGCGTGACCTTCAAAACCGGAGTGAATGTTGGCGTCGACGTCTCGCCCAAGGAACTGCAAAACGAGTATGACGCTGTCCTGCTTGCCTGTGGCGCCACCAAGCCACGCGACCTGCCAATCCCCGGTCGCGATGCCAAAGGCGTGCACTTCGCGATGGACTTCCTCACCTCCAACACCAAACAACGTGTGCACGGTGACAACCTCGGTGCCGATTTCATCAGCGCCGAAGGAAAGGACGTGATCGTCATCGGCGGTGGTGACACCGGGACCGACTGCATCGGAACCAGCCTTCGTCACGGTTGCCGCAGCATGGTCAACTTTGAACTGCTGCCCCAACCACCTGCTGAACGCGCCGACGACAACCCATGGCCAGAATGGCCGCGTATTTTCCGTGTCGATTACGGACACGAAGAAGCCGAAGCGAAGTTCGGAAAAGACCCTCGTGAATATCAGATCCTCAGCAAAGAGTACTTGGTCGACGACGAAGGCAAGCTGAAAGGCATCAAAACCGTCAACGTCGAGTGGACGAAGAACGACGAAGGCGGCTGGCAAATGGCCGAAGTCGAAGGCAGCGAAAAAGAATGGCCTGCCCAACTGATCTTGTTGGCGATGGGTTTCTTGGGCCCCGAGCAAACCGTTGCGGAATCGCTCGGCCTGGAGACCGACGCTCGCAGCAACTTCCAAGCTGAACACGGCAAGTACGCAACCAACATCGACGGCGTCTTTGCCGCTGGTGACTGCCGCCGTGGACAAAGCCTGGTCGTCTGGGCGATCAACGAAGGCCGCGGCGCTGCTCGTGCGATCGACATTTTCCTGGAAGGTTCCAGCAACCTACCAGCTCCTGGCCAAACGATGGGCACCTCCATGGCCGCCGTCTGAGCCTAGTGGTTTGTCAAAGTTAAAAGTGAGGGTTGATCGTAGTGGGGGCGGCGGCCACGCCTTTGTTTTTGATACAGGTCAGGTGGAGGGGCCGCCGCCCCACACCGAAAGACAAGGAGACACAACAACCCAAACACCCCCCCAAAAAAACCCCCAAAA
>NZ_JBICHO010000034.1:0-7543 GCF_043100905.1 Rhodopirellula sp. JB055
GATGGTTGGCTCTTGCCCATCACGGTGGTCGTTGGCAAACGCAGTGCAGGGTTGCTGGGTTTCTTGGGGCCACCGGGGGAACCTTTGCCTTCGTCCGGTGAGTTGGCGGAGGATTCCATGTCGACCAACTGTGGTGCCGCACGCGGTTTGGGGCCGGGGTGCTTGGACGCTTGAGCACCGGGGCCTGGGCCACCCGCACGACTTTGACCCGCTTTGGGACCGCCGGGACTGTTGGGGCCAGGTTTGGATGCGATCTTCGGTGCTTCTTGTGCCGCATCGTCGAGCAAATTCGCGACGCTGGGCATCCGGTTGTCGGAGAGGTCCTGCAAGACCTGCAGCATCTCCGCCCAACGTTCCAGGTGGCCAACTCCGATTTCGGGATTCTTCGAGGCCGCCAAGACCAATTGGTCGCCCATCTGGCCGAGGCGTTCCAATCGACGACCGTTGGATCGTTCGGCAGATGCCTGGCGTTCGATGTCGCGTTGGTGCTGGTCCATTTCGATTTCGTCAGCGGACAGTTCGCGAAGTTGTTTGTTCTTCTCGTGTAGTTGGCGTTCGCGGTCTCGAACGTCGAGAGCTTGGCGGTGCCATTTGCTCAGTTGTTCCGTCATCCAGATCGCATGTTGGTCCGGGGTGAGGACGTAGAGCAAGAACGGCGGTGACAACACACGAGCACGGTCGGGCAGGTAGTCCTCCGCCCAAACTTGCAGTTCGATCGGTTGAGCGGGAATCCCCAGCGACTTGGCCGAGAACGTTCCCATCGCTTCCAGGCTGGCCGCGGTCGGATCACCCGCCGCGAGAGCCCGTTCGCCTTCGGCTGGTTCTTCGACGGCACCGACGTCCATGCCTTTCCACTGGATGCCAACGCGGCGGATGCCAAAGTCGTCGTTGGCACGGACTTGGAAGGTCAACGTTTCGGAATCCAACACGACGGCTTGGCGTTCCAGGCCATCGCAAATCAGCGTGGGGGCTTCGTCGTCAATCGCTTCGATCGACAACGTGAACGGTTCGCGTCCCGTCAATCCCATCTGGTCACGCCACTGGAATTGCAGCGTTGCCGTCTCGACGGCTTGCACGGGATCACTGGCCAATTGCGGTCCATCGACCGGACGCGATTGTTCGTTGACTTTGCCGTCGGCCAATTCACGATTGGCAATCGCGGTCACGACGGCTTGGCTTCCGCGAACGACGGTCAAGGAGCCGCCTCGCGTGTCGATTTGTTTGGGTTCGGGTTGGCCGAGGTATTCGGGCAAGTTCACATCCGCGACGATCTTGGAAAGTTCAGGACGCAGCGTGGGTTTCAGCTTCACCGATTGCTTCACATCGCCAACGGTGAGCGACATGGGATGTTCGGTGAGTTGAGGCGGCACGGCAAAGGCGTATTGCCCGTCGCGAAGGGTGGCTTGGATTGGTTTTTGTTGGCCGATGTGCAGTTCGGCGGACTCGGGTTGCCAACGCGAATCCCCACTCAAGGCAACTGGCAGAACAACCGGTTCGCCGTGTGGGATGTAGACGTCGCTTGCCAACGCGTCGATTCGAGTGAATGTGTAGCGCGGCGTGGATCCCCAAGGTGCCAACAGCCGAGTCATCGCGTTGCCCGTTGCCGCGGGATAGGTCACCGCCAAGGCTCCGATGGCCAGCACCGTTGCGGCGGCCAAACCGGTCCAGGCTTTGTGCCAGGAGTTCGGTGCCGCGCCGCGGAAGTCTTTGCCGGCCGCGTCGTCAGCGACTTGCGTCATCGCAGCTTGGCAAAGCTCGGGCGAGCGGGCTTGTTCGGACGCGTTGTGAGTCAGCTCGATCACGCCCAACAATCGGTCGCCGATCGAAGGCATCTTTTGGCTCAGCAATTTGGCCAGCGGTTCAAGGGCTTGATGCTTGTAAACCCATTTGTAGATCGCCCAGGGCACGATGGCCATCAAAGCGAATCCGCCGATCCAAAGCAGGCCTCGCAGAATCGCTGGCGTGTCAGTGAAGCGGTCCATCCCGTAGACGAGCAGGAACGCCAGCCCGATTCCCGCGACCACGATCGCGACGGCTTCGGTCAGCTTGATTTGCCAAACGCGACGCCGGTACGCCAGCAATTGCTGCTTGAGCGAATCGGGAATACGCAGATTTGTTTGCGTGGGTGAATGGTTGTCTGCAATCTTCATATCAATCCGACTCCCTTGCGACCGATCCAAAACAATGCCAACAGAGCGATGAATCCACCGACGATTGCCGGGTGACTCCAAAGTGCGATGCGACGAATCGAAGGCGGACGATCCGGCATGGCCGACAGCCACGCGATCACGTCTTCCACTCGATCGACGGTGAAGACTTGCCCGTTGGTGACGCGAGCGATCTCTTGCATCACTTCCGGGCGAGCCGGTTTGCCAATTTGTTCCAAGGCGACTCCCTGAGCAAACACCGTGGTCTGCAACGAGTCACCGGTTTGTTTGCAAAACAAAGTTAACTTGTGTTCGCCAGGTTCTTCCGGTGTGAAGCGGCCTGCGAACGCACCCCAGGCTTCCCCCGAGGATTGCAGTTGAATCGTTTGCGAACGGCCGGACGGAGCCACGATTTGCAACGTCACATCACCACCGGAAAGCGGTTCGCCGCTGGCTTCCATCACGTTTGCGTTGACGCTTACCGTTTGGCGGACTTGCGGTTGTTCGGGCGAGTAATACAGCCGCATCGTCTCGCCTTGGGCCATGTTCCGGCGATACGCCATCCAGCGAACGACTTGGCCCCAGAACCGATAGTGGTAAAGGTCTTCGACGCCTTTGCGCCAACGCCAAGCACCGTCGGTTCCCATGAACAGAACTTTGCCCGCTCCATACGTTCGCGTGACCAGCAGCGGCAAACGACCGAATCGATTGCTGACCTCTTGGTGAACGAGTAGCGTTTCCGACCCCGGTTTCGCGGCCAGCACGGGTGCGTACCACTGGAAGCCAGGCAGGTTGCCCCAGACTTCCAGGTTCTCGTCGGCGGTGTCGGCGAGTTTGGTCAGCAAACTGCGACGTCCCAGTTGTGTGAGTTCGAAGTGCTGTGCGGTGCGTGAACCCCAGCCGCCCGGTTGGCCTTCGTCGAGCGTGACTGGCAACAGATCCTTCAGCGGTGTTTCCTGCAAGCTGAACTGGCGGCCTTCCCAACCGGGAATGAAGACGAGACCGCTGGCCTGTTGTTCGACCAAACCGTGCAACCATTCGCATTGTTCGAGCGTCAGTTGATCGTCGTCCAAGCCCACGTCGCCGAGGAAGACGACGTCGTACTTCGATAGCTCTTCTTTGGTGTCCGGGAAGGTCGCGATGTAATCGGCGTTGCCTCCGCCGCGAGCGTCGAGGCCCGGGTGAAACAGCAAGCACGAAACCTCCACGCCGGGGTCTCGGGACAAAGCGTTTCGTAGATAGCGGTATTCCCAGAGGGGCACTGATTAGATCACGTGCACACGTAGTTTCTCTTCTCGAATCGAGATCGGCGCGGTGATTTCATTGTTGTCATCGAGCAGTTCGTTGGGATGTTTGCTGATCGTCAGCGTCAGCGTTTCATCGCCGAGGTCTTCGGGCTCCCAGTCGACGGAATCGTTCGTGCGGCCCATCGCGGCGATGCGAATGTCCTTGGTGATTGTCTCGCCATTCGAGGTGGTCATCGTGACCGTCGCGGCGTGGTCTCGTGGTAGTGAGCTTTCAATCGAAAAAGGGATGCGAACCTTTTTGCCACCGATCGCAAAGGTTGGCACATCGAAGCTGAGCAGTTCGACATCAGGCAAACGTTCTTCGCTGCCAACTGGAACGGTGAACACGGGAATGCCCATCGACCGCAGACGTCCCGCCGCACGCACGGGCGCGTCGCCTTGGTTCCAGTCGCCGTCTGATGCCAACACGACGCCGAGCAAATGTTGGTGCTTTCGAACGACGTCCAACAGCGGACTGGAAAGGTCGGTGCCTTTCTCTTCCGCGAACTCAGCGGGTTCACCAGGAGCGACTCCGGCGGGATTGGAGATTGGATTGATGCGATTGGGATTGTCCGGTTCTGGTTTGGTTTCGGCGAACGGTTCGATGACCACTTCGGCTCGTGACTCGAGTGATTTCCATGCCTCCGTTTGCGTCAGCGATGCGATGGCTTCTTCACGGGTTTGAGGTTCGGATTGCACCACGTCCCGTGTTTGCATGCTGCCGGAATTGTCGTACAGAACTGCGACGACGGGTTTGTCATCGGGAATGTATTGTTCGACCCATTCGGGACCGCCCAGTAAAAACGCGGCGACCACGACCACGATCAAACGCAACACTTCCAGCAACACGGTCGCTTTGCGGAAATGGTTTCGCCAACACGCAAGAAATCCAAGCACGAGCGTTGCGGCGATGGCGACCGCCGCGATGGCGATGGTCCACGGCGTCCAGGCAAACGAGAGCGAATGGGTTTCGATCATGCTGTGGCACCTCCGACGGATGGGGAGGCCGGTTGGGCGGATTGCCGCGGCAAACACAAGATGGCTTCGCCGATCATGGCGATCAGCATCAGGATCAAGAACGCTCGCCAGACTTCGTCGACCAGAGAATTGGATTCGCCCGCGGTTTGGTTGACGCGTTCCAACACCAAGCCTTGGAAGAGATCGTCGATCTGGGAGTCTTGTAGCGTGTCGGTGGCGTCTTCTCCGGCGGATCGATTGATCGCGTTGAAGCGATCGCCGTCGGCATAGACACCTGCGGTGAAAGCATGTTCGGTGGACAGCGAGTTGTCAGGGCCTTGCAGTCGTTTCCAGTTTGCCGCCAGTTCGGCATCGACGGTTCCGGCATCCAAGCGACCTGTGTTGGCGAGCGAAGCGGCACCGTCGACCAAGGCACGCTGGATCATCACGTACAACACCACGCCGTCGGACGAAAGAGTCGAATCCTTGCCGGTTGGTGTTGTGCCGCAGAAGTAAACTCCGCCGCGAGGCGTGGGGACCCGGACCAAGACGGGTTCGTCGTTGGACAACTTGGCCAGCGGAGTCGTTTCACCAGAGAGTGCCGCGAGGCGATGCACCTTCAGCTTTCCAACTGGCAGGGAGGCTCCCGCCAATGTCTTGCCCAACAAATCTGCTTCGCCTCGCCAAGTCGCGATGGACACGTCGTCTTTCAAATCCGTCCAGGCGGAATAGGACACGCCGAATAATTCCGCCTTGGGATCAGGGTTGGCGGGAGGAAAGAAGATCACTCGACCGCCGCGGTCCAAAAATGATTCCAATCGTTTGCGAAGCTCGGCATTGGACGCGCCGGTGGGCAGCGGGGCTTGCCAAAGCAAGAGAGCGGTTTCGTCCCAGGCGATTGACGGAACTTCGGCGGGCAGGAGGACCTCCGCGGAAGCGTCGATGTTTGGGTCGGGGGTGATCTCGGCGGCCAATCGCAGCACGTTGGCAACGTCTTCGTTCGTGGACACAACCACCGTCTTTCGCGGCGGTGGCTGGTCGAAGACAAAGTAGTAAGTGTTGTCAGCGTTGTTGCCATCAGCCGGCAAAGACACGTGTCCGAGTCCGCGTTCCTGTTCACGATCCAAGGGGACTCGCAAGTCCGTGAATTCGCCTGAACCAGAATCAAGTGGCAACTCGACAATCGATTCGGCTCCATCGAGATCCATGCGGATGGATGTGGTCGCCGGTGTGTTCGATGTATCGCCGTCTTCAGAGTCGCTTTGAAGTTTGCCCGACAGCGTCAGCACGCGCTCGTCGCCTTCGGTTCGCAGAGCAATGTCGTCGATGCGGATCGATCGGTTGGGTTGGTCCGTTCCCGCGACGGTCAGCAATCGAAAGCGAACTCGGCGTCCGAATTGGGCCAGTGCTTCGCGAAGCGTGGGCCAACGCCCGTCTCGTGATTGCCAATCATGCTCACGAGCGTCCGAGCAAATCCAAACGTCGGTTTGCCCCATCGAGTTGGCTTGGATGGTGTCCAGTGCCGCCAACATCATCGCCGGGATGTCCGCCGATGCATCCGAAGGTCCGGTCTGCGGGAGGTCGAGCAATTCTTCAGGAGACGCGAGTTCTCGAGCAGGCGAGGACTCGGCCGCCGCGACCGTGTTGCTGTCGATCAGCAGGACTCGGCCGGCACCAAGTGTTTGCAGTGTTTCCGCGATTTGAGCGACGCCGGCTTCCAGTTTGGTTCTTGAGTCACCCGCCGCGTTGGCGTTCATGGAAGGCGAGCGATCAAGCAACACAATTGTGTTCGCCGACGAGCCTCCTGAAAGTGAGCCAACCAGTCCACCGCCGAGTGAACCGCTGGCGAGTGGTCGTCCGATGGCGATGATCAAGGCCAGCAATACCAGTGTTCGCAGAGCCAGGATGGCCCACTGTCGAATGCGAGCGTAACCGCGATTCATCCGGTTCGCGGCCAACAGGAACATCATCGCCGCCCACTGCGTCGTTTGATAGCGACGCTGATTGATCAAATGGATGATGATCGGCAGCAGGGCGATTGGCAGAGCGAGCAACATCCAGGGTTGAAGAAAACTCATCGTCCCCCCTTCGCCATCGCGCGTCGGGTCAAGAAGTTCGTCAGCACTTCGGGGTACGGTTGATCGATACTGACTCGGTGGTAGTCGACACCGGAGGACACCACGATTCGTTGCAGTTGATCGAGGTAGTCTTGCAAGGCATCGTGATACCGATCTGCAATCTCACTGGGTTCGGCAAAGATAGCGGTGCCGCCTTCCATGTCGAGGAAGCGTGTTGGCCGCGAAAATTCAAAGTTCAGTTCCATCGGATCGAGCAGATGGAACAGGGACAGATCGTGTTTGCGAAATCGCAAGTGTTCAAAGCAGCTTCGCAGTTGATTGGGATCCACGAAGAAGTCTGAAATCACGATCACCATCGCGGCTTGGCGAGTCGTTTCGGCCAGTTCATGCAAGACGTCGACCAGATGGGTTTCGCCTTGGCCGCGAGTTTCTTCGAGGGCATCGAAGATGGTCTTGAGGTGAGCCGGGTTGCGTCGTGGTGGCAGGTGCCCGGTGATGCCGTTGCTAACGCACGAAAGCCCGACCGCGTCTCCTTGTTGCACGGCCAAGTAACCAATCGCAGCAGCGATGCGACGGGCATACTGCAATTTGTTGAGTTCGCCGGAGCCGTATTCCATCGAACCGCTGGTATCCAAAACCAATTGCAAACGCAGGTTCGTGTCGGCTTCGAATTCTTTGACGTAGTAGCGATCACTGCGACCGTGGGCCCGCCAGTCCAATCGTCTCAGGTCATCGCCGGGCACGTACTTTCGGTACTCGGCGAACTCCACGCTCGCGCCCCGCATGGGACTGGTGTGCCGACCAGAAACATTGCCTCGCATCGGCCGGCGCGCGAACAAAGGCAACCCTGACAAGCCCGCCAAGACCGCCGGTTCCAAAAATTCGCGAGGAGTGTGTTGTTCGGACAAAATGCTAAACGTGAGTGGCGAGTGGCGAGTGGCGAGTGGCGAGTGGCGAGTGGCGAGTGACGAGTGACGAGTGACGAGTGACGAGTGACGAGTGACGAGTGACGAGTGACGAGTGACGAGTGACGAGTGACGAGTGACTAGGAGCTAGGAGCTAGGAGCTAGGAGCT
>NZ_JBICHO010000035.1:0-25437 GCF_043100905.1 Rhodopirellula sp. JB055
CGGTCGCGCCCTTGAGCGATGGACCAGGTGGCGCCACCTATTGGTGGAACAGCAACAACTTTGGCAACCATGAGTTGCTGACGATGTTGGTTGGCCTGACACCGTTTGTGGAGGCTCAAGCGACTTGGGAGCAGATTTCCAATCCGTTCCCTGCCGATACAAACAATGACGGCACGATTGATATCACTTTTCCTCCGATGGGACCAACACCTACACCTGGTGGAAATGACCGAAACTACTACTCGCCATGGATGACAGACCTGCCATTCTTGCGTTGCCCAAGCGATCCAGGACGTGGGCTTCCGACGATGGGACGTACGAACTACGCCCCCTGTGTCGGTGACAACATGAACCGGTGGAACGGTGGCAAGAATGGTGACTTGACGGTCAACAACTGGGCGATGGGGGTGCAATCGCGAAACCGTGGTTTCTTCATCCCTCGTGACGTGACCAAGTTCCGTGACATCTTGGATGGTTTGTCCAACACGATTGCAATGGCTGAGATCGCGACGGACTTGAATGATGGTGACAAGCGAACTTCACTTGCTGTGACGACGAGTGGGACCTATCAAAGCAACCCGAACCACTGCGAATCACTCTTCTTGGATCCAGAACGTCCCCAGTTTTGGATTGATCCTGACAGCCCTGGATCGGGACAATCTCCTGGCGACCAACCTCGCGGCTTGGGCGCAGGATCCACACGTGGAGCTCGCTGGGCGAATGCACGGCCCGTTTTCTCGACCGTGAACACGATCTTGGCACCCAACAAGGGTGTTTGTGCGGATAGCTGGCCAGAAAATGGTGCAATTGCACCGCCGAGCAGTCGTCACCAAGGCGGTGTCCACATCCTGATGGGCGATGGTGCGGTGAAGTTCATCACCGACTCGATTGAGGCTGGGAATGCATCTGCACCGATGCCGAACCCAGGGCAAAAGAGTCCTTATGGCGTTTGGGGGGCCTTGGGCACCCGTGCGAGCCGCGAAGTGATTGAGTTGGAACTCTAATTCACCTTTCGCGATCGAGTTGAATCCTTTGAACCGCTCTTCCGATGGAAGGGCGGTTTTTTTGCGTCTGGACTCATTGGAATTCGTTCGGCAATTCCAATTGCAATTCGGGGTGTCCCTCAGTGACCTGCCACTGGGGCTTGCCGCGAAGTCGCTTGACGATTTGGGCTCGCACCTCGTCGACTTTCACGGAGTCGTCTCGTGGCAGAGTTGTTGCCAACGATGCCCAGGCCTCCGCTTCCCACAGTCGCCCTAGTTTTTCAAGTTGAATTGCAATGTCGGTGGCGAGTCTGCGTGAGATGCTGCCCAAGAGATCAAAGTTCTTCATTGAAGTCCGCACATCGTCCAAGGTTGAGAGGCGTTTTTCAATCGCACCGCTCTTTTCGTTGGAAGCAATTTCTGAATCGTTCAAGAGTTCCAAAATCGCCGTCCAATATTCTGGGCGGTCGGGATTTCGCTGGGCGGCATTCCAATAGAACCGCAACGCATCCCGCTGATTTCCTGCCGTGATGGCAACCTTCGCTTTCGCAGCCCAGTAGTCTGGTTCGAGCTCCAGTGATTGGAGATCTTGTTTGGCTTCCCATTGTTTGAACGCTTCGACGTTGCCACTTTCTGCAATCACGAGTCCCATGCGCGTCTGAGCGGGAATGAATTCTGGATGTTGATCGATAATCGCCTGCAAGCCGGCGCGGGCCTCATCGATCTGGCCGGAGTTCAACAGTGTGATTGCCTGCCGCAGCAATGGACGTTTGTCGTCGGGATTTCGACGGACCATTTCAAGCGTCGATCCAGGTTCGTCCTTGGCGATCGAGGCGATTCCCAACGACAGCAGCAGTTTTGCATCGAATTGGCGGGCCAGCACGAGAGTTCGACCGTGAGGAGTCGCCGCCGATTGATTGCCGCTGTTGACGTACAGGTCATACAGCAATCGACGAGTATCGTGTCTCGCGGGATCGGTGCGAATTGTCTGTTCCAGCAAATCGATCGCATCGTAAAGACGCCCTGCACCGACCAACGCGATCATGGCTTGCCGAACCCTCGCATCGTTGCCGAACGACTCCACGATGCAAGCTTTTACCAGCAGATCGGCCACTTTGTTGGGTTTTTCTAAGTGCTGGGCAACCTGTGCGACGGAGGCGATTGCATCGGCGTCATCGGGGTGAGTTTCCAAGACGGCGTCGGCGTATTGCCAAGCATCCGCCCATTTTTGATGCCGCATGGCCAAGCGGAGTTCACCCAGTGGACGATCGGGCGTTTCGCGAACGACAGGTGGTTCTGATTTTCCACATCCCGATAAGGCTGACATCGTGGACGAAACCACGACGGCCGTTGCCAGGCCGCGTATTGCATTGAATGCCGAGGACTTTCGAACGGAAAGCATCTGCGTCTCGGTGAACGCGTCGATTCGTAAAGGCATGAACGAAAGTCGTTGAGAATGGGGGATCCGGCGCTCTTGTCGATTCGCAAACGTTCAACGACTCCGACGGTTGCCATCGATTGAAAATGCCGGAAGATCGGTGCGTGCTGGTGAAGAAGATTTGCCAGCAATGAATGACGATTCAACGTGAATAACACTATAGTATTGTTCCCATGCGAAATCTTCGAAGACCAACCGTTTTTGCTTCTCTGGCGATGTTGTTTGCGGTCGTTGGTGGCTGTCATGACCGGGGGGTCGATCCGGTCGTCACGGCCACGAATCCGACCCGTGACGAAGTCTCAGAGCAGAAAATGATCACGTCGGAAATGTCCGCTCAAGGGCACGCCCGCATTCAAGATGAGGTCCAGGCTTTTTGTGCGGATTGTCACGTTATGCCGCTGGCGAGCAGTTCAACGAAAGCCGATTGGGAGGCGGAGGTTGATCAAGGATTCATGTTGTATGAGACATCGGGACGCAGCGATTTGAAGGTTCCCGCCCGCGAAGATGTGGTCAGTTTTTTCAAATCGCAGGCACCCGAGAAATTTGATTGGTCGCCCTGGTTGCGCTCCGTTCCCAAATGCGAATGGAGCTTCAAGACCCAACCGATTGGTTTGGCAATCGATGAGCCGTCGAGATCGCGGCCTCCTGGAGTCACCAACGTTCGCTGGCTCGACATTGGGTTGATGGACTCTCAAGCCTTGGTTTATTGCGACATTGGTACTGGTGCCGTGGTCGCTCACTGGCCTGATCGCAACGGTGGAACGACCAAGCACCTCGCAACACTGTTTCAGCCCGTTCATGCGGAAGCATGCGATTTGGACGGTGATGGATATCGAGACGTAATCGTTGCGGACATCGGTGAGTTCGATGCCAATGACAGTGAACTGGGGAGAGTGGTTTGGCTACGCAGGAAACCATTGCAGGAAGAATTTGAACAAATTGTGTTGCTGTCGGGGCTCGGTCGGGTGGCCGACGCGAGGCCTGCCGATTTTGACAACGATGGCGACATGGATTTGGTGATCGCTGAATTTGGTTGGCGAAGCAGCGGGCGCATCGTGTTGCTCGAGAATCGACTCTCAGTTGCGAAGGATTCAGGGCAGAACCCCGAACGATTGGCAGACAATTTTGTCGTGCATGAAATCGACGACCGCCACGGGACCATTCACGTTCCCGTGACCGATTTGAATGGGGATGGCCACTTGGACTTCGTCGCGGCGATCAGCCAGGGATACGAGACGGTGGAAGCTTTCTTGAACAATGGCGAAGGAGAGTTTCACCGCGAAGTCGTCTTTGCGGCGGCGGATCCTGCCTTTGGTTTGTCAGGCATCCAGCTCGTCGACATGGACCTTGATGGTGACCTGGATGTTTTGATGACGAATGGCGATTCATTCGATCGTGGCGTCAAGCCATACCATGCGGTTTGGTGGTTGGAAAACGAAGGGACGTACCCATACAAGGAACATCAACTTTGCCGGATGCCGGGAGTGTTGTCCGCGAAGGCGGGGGATTTCGATGGGGATGGTGACTTGGATGTGGTTGCCGGATCGCTGATGGCCGGACCCATTCGTGATCAATTTCGGGACTTTCAAATGGCGTCTGTGGTGATGTTGGCGCAGACCGAGCAAGGTGTTTTTCGGAAGACATCATTGGAAGATCACGTGCATCAGCATGCCTCCATTGAGGTGGATGACTTTGATCAAGATGGCAAAGTCGATTTCGCGATCAGCAATTTGTTGCGAACAGCGCGGGGCAACGAGCCGGATGCGGTCATTTGGTGGAACCAGTCTCCCGTTCCATGATCCTTTTCGCATGCTGGTGGTCGATCCGAATGAAGTGATCGGCCATCGAGAGCGTCAGGCCTTGTTGTTTCATCCCGACCAAATCATCGATTTCGGAACTCGGCATGTGACACTGAACGCATTGATCGGCGATGTTGCTGGGTAGCTGGGGACGCATCCCGCAGTGCTCAACGTCGTGACAATTCAAGCACGCTTGGCGAAAGAAAATCTCATCGCCTCGTTGTGCAACGTGCGGATCATGACAATCCGTGCAGGTCATCTCCGATTTTTGAAAACACTCGCTCATTTGAAGACGAGCCAGTTGGTTGCTGGTGTGGATCCCGCTGTCGTCAAAGTCAGGTTTCAGCGTGTGATGAAACTCGCTGATGTCGTCACCGGGGCGGAAGCTGAAGGCTGGTTTCTTGAAGTCAAACGATCCGGAGTGGCATTGGCCACAAAGATCGAGTTGACGCTCTCTGGAGAGTTTTTCCGGATGAACAATATGCTGAGCCGTGTTCGAATCGGGGTTTTGCGTATGAAATTCGACGTGCGATTTACCAGGTCCATGGCAGCGTTCACATGAGACACCCCAGATTGCCGAGGACGGTTGGTAGTGGTTGGGAGACGCTGTCTGTTGGATGTAGGTGACGTGGCACTCCAGGCATTCTGTCCGAATGACTCGGTTAAATTGGAGATCGAGTTCCTCAAACCCGGGGCTGGTCAACCATTGATCTGCACCGTGGAAGTACGACGCATAGGCCTGGAAAAGACGGTCGTTGTCCCAGTACAGAAAGGTTTGAGCCACCTTTCCTGATCCCGTGATGACGTCCATTGGAATGTTGACGCTCCAATCGGACAGCCTCACCTTCTGAACGACGGAACCGTCCGTCGCTTGCATTGTTAGAGAGATGTCTGGATCGCCCGTTTCCAGTTCGTTTCTGGGGGGATCCAGCGAACCGAGGATTCGGTCCGGAGTCACGGCGCTGCTGGTCTGATGGTGAGCCGTTGAGAGAAAACCCCGGTGCCGGGTTTCATGGCAGGCCGCGCAGGCATCCGCTCCCAGGAATCCTTCCGCGTTGGATTGCTTGTGGGAATCGTCAGCCAAGGTGTCGGTGGTAGAGGGACCGTCTTCGAGGGATGAAAACGGAAGAACGACGCGCGGGCGAGGCTGGTCGTCTTTTTGCAAAACCCACGAACCGGAAATCACGCGTTTCTGTGCCACCACGGTCGGGGTTAGACGCTTGATGTCAATTTCATGGTCATCAAGGGGAAACGCGGAAGACGGTGAATCCAGTTTTCGCGAGAGGTTTTTCACGAGTTCCGATTGATCCTCCGATTCGTATGCCATGTAGGCCACCGTGGCGGCCAAAGCCACGGTGACCAGCACGATCACCCAAATTCGGGAACCAAATGAGTCAGCCAAGGCGAACAATATCCAGAAAAAGTGAGCCGCGAAGGCGAGATGGGGAAACGACGCCTGATTTTATCAACTCGGCACTGGTGCTCGGAAATTTCTAGCACGCGAAAATGCCAGACGGAACCGTTGTCACGAAGAGGAACTTCTCCGATGTTGGATGGATCATGCTTCTGGTGGTTTGGGTTGACCTGGGGGTTGGATGTTGGGTAATCAACAGGTTGTGAACGTCCCTCCTTGTGTTCCCTACCCAGGAATCCCACCCCATGTTTCGTCTGGTTTTGTTGTCATTGATGGTCGCTGGTTTTTCGCTGGCCACTCCGTCCGCCGCGGAAGTTTCGGCAGCTGAAACCGTCAACTATCGCTGCAAAGAATGGAAAGCCAAACACATTCACGACAAAAAAGCGGCTGATACGATCGAAAAGACACTGAAGACTCTCAAATGCGAGACTCAGCGTCACGCTCACAACGGTCACGACGATTTGAAATACCGCTGCGTGGAATGGAAGACGCTGCAACTGAAAACCCATGAGGAAGCTCACAAGTGGGAAAAATGGTTGAAGGAATACGGCTTTGAAACTCAGCACAAACACTGAGTGACGTTCCCGCATCCTCTCTCAAACAAAAGACGGCTTTGATGGCTCATCGACCACTTTTGATGCCGCTGATGTCGCTGCCGATCTACTCCGGTTTGGCGATCCGTGCCGTTCAAGCGACTGGCCAGGTTGCCTCGCAGTGGATCGAATCCGCTGGCGATGTGGTCGAGAATCTGCGTGAGTCGAAGGAGTCGGGGGACTCGTTTGCCGACATCTTTTCGGCCACCGCAACAGAAGGCAGTTCGGAGTCGAAAGAATCCGAAGGCGGCTTGGATGCGATCCGCGAAACTTTGGGGAAATTCCTGCGAGACATGGGATTGGATCCCGGGGCCGAAGTGAACCTGAAGTTGTCAGACGGCGAAATTCGAGTGGCATCAGACCACCCGCGAGCCGCTGAAATCGAGGATCGACTCTCGCGGGAGAGCACTTTGATGAGCGAGATCCGGAAACAACTGCCAGGACAGCTAGAATTTGAGTTCAACGTCCAAGTCACCCCTGGCGATGGCTTGACGGGATGACGGCTTTTGTCAGAATGACGCACAGCCCGGAGGATAAGCGAATGGCTAGCAGGCTGATTCGAAATCAGTTGCCCAGCAATGGGTTGCGGGTTCGAGTCCCGTGTCCTCCGCTGTCATGAAAGACCTCGCAAAGCAGTTTGTTTTGCGAGGTCTTTTTTTGCGCGTCCTGGCGCCGTTGTTCTGCGGCGTTTGTGACTTTGGCGGACGAGCGGCAACTGGTCGGCTGGATTGGATGCGATTGTGCCCGGTCGCAAGCTTTTTGTGCTCGGTGTGTTTCAATTCTGCTCAGAATCTCACCAGACTCTCTTGTTGGCGAACGTCGCTGGTGTGTAGGACAACATGGTTGCAGTCTCATTGACTCGCCGCCGTTTTGAACCAAAGCAACCAATCTTGAACGATGTCGGTTTCCTCCGACGTCCCCTTCATTCATGAACATCGTCCGACTTCCACCGTGGTGCGTGATTCTCGGGTGCATCCTGGCATCGCAGGGTGTTTCCGCTCAAAGTCCGATTGGATCTTCCAGTCGGGCTCGAGCCTCGGCAACGACTGAGAAGATGACTTGGTATCCCAAGTCGATCAACGGCAAGAGCGTTGATGCGTCTTTCCACGAGTTCACCAGCGAGGATGCGTTGGCGGATTCGGAGGTGGCGGGCGTTTCCTTTGATTCATCGCCTTACTTGGAATCGCCCGAGTATCAGGTTTACGAGGAACCGTTTCACGGCGGCAACTCGTGCGATGGATGTGGTGTTTGCGATCAATGCGTCACTCATCGATCAGCACATCGATTTTGGGTTCGTGCGGAGTACCTTCTGTGGTCGCTCGATGGAATCGATTTGCCGCCATTGGTGACAACCAGTTCTGCTGGCACGGACCCGGAAGACACCGGCGTGATCGGTCAGTCGGGAACAACGACATTGTTTGGAAACAGCAGCGTGCTGGATTCCATGCGTTCCGGCATGCGGGTGACGATTGGATGGAGCGATGACCATTGCGGAAACGGATTTGAACTGAGTGGCATGGGGATCTTCCAAGACGAAGAAACCTATCAGAGCAATCGAGGGTTGCTCGCCCGCCCAGTGTTTGACACGGAAGCCGGTGTGGAGTCGTCGATGTTGATCGCTCACCCGGATTTCCTAACGGGATCGGTCAACGTCCAAGCAGAAAGCGAACTGGCGTCCTTTGAATTCAACCGCCGCCACGTGCTGTCTTCCATGCGAGGCCAACGAGTGGATTTCTTGGTGGGATATCGATACGGCAATCTCAACGAACTGTTGCGGATCGATCAATCGTCGGAATACACGGCTGCCCAAGGCCCGATCATCTCTGGCACCACCGTGGACCTGTTCGATCAGTTCGAAGCTGACAACCAATTCCATGGGGCACAAATCGGTTTGCAGTTCCAACGTTGTTCCGGCGCGACGACCTGGGACGCTCACGCCAAGATCGCGTTTGGCGTCAACCGGGGCGAAACGACCATCGACGGCCAGACAACGAACTTTGTTCCGGGCGGAGGCTCATCGACTTTCGCGGGCGGCTTGCTGGCCCAGTCGACCAACATCGGGACCTATGACGATTCGTCCTTCATGGTGCTTCCGGAAATCGGTCTGAACCTGACGACTCAAGTGCATCGTGACATGAAATTGACGATCGGATACAGCCTGATGGTTTGGTCCGATGCCGTTCGCGTGGATGACGCGATTGACCGCAATGTTTCCCAGTTCCCACCGGAAGCACCAACGGGAAGCAACCAACCGGCCTACGAATTGACGACCAGCAGTTTCATCGCTCACGGTTTGAACATTGGAGCCGCATTTCAGTTTTGAAATGGCATGACGTGGTTGATTCGCGTCGTTTGAGTTCATCATCCAGCCACCCAAGTCTGGACGAAGCCAAACTTGGGTGAAACCGGACGACAACGATCACACAGTGGTCTCAATGGTGATCGTGAGCACTTCTTCGACGGCCAATCCATAGCGGTCTTGTGACAAGACTCGGATGCTGTAGCTGGACTGAGTCGCCGCATTGGCCTCGAAATTCGTTTGCAAGACGCCGTTGACGATTGTGAACGATGCGTTGTCGGTGGAACCCGTTCCGGCGACCAACTCAAACGTGTGTTCATCAAAGTCGTTGGCGTCGGTGGCGGTGAGCGTGCCGACCGTGGTGCCACTGGCTGAACCGTCTGCCACCGTGCTGTTGTCCAGCAGAATGCCGGTCGGTGCCACGTTCTCTTCTGTGACAATCAGATCTGCGGTGTCTTCAAAGGTGAGTCCACCGGAATCGGTCACGCGAACGCGAATTGAGTAGAGAGCTTGGATCGCGTCGTCCGTCGCTTCCGCGGTTCGTAGCTCGCCGCCGGTCAGCGTGAACTTGTCGTTGTCGAGGTCGCCTTCACCCGAAACAAATTCGAATGTGAAGGAATCACTGGCGTCTTGGTCAATCGCTTGCAATTCTCCGACCAAGAACCCACTGGCTTGTCCGCTCGCGATGGCTGGGAAGGCCAGCGACAATCCAGTCGGAGCATCATTGATATCGGTGACAGTGATCACGAAAGATTGGCTGACCGTCTCTCCGACTGCATCGGAGCTTTGGATGCGAACGGAGTACGACGATTGAGTTTCAAAGTCAAACGTCGCGGCGGTCACCAAGTTGTTTCCGTCGATCGCAAACAACGCGTTGTCGGTGTCACCCACACCGCTGACCAAAGAATACGTGAACGTATCGGCAACATCCGCATCAGTCGTGCTGAGGGCACCGACGACCGTTCCAATCGCCGCGTTTTCCGCGATCGCGTTGTCGTCAAGCGAGATGGCGGTGGGGGCCACGTTGTCTTCCGTCACAGTGATTGTGAACGTTTGCTCCACGAACAAGCCGTCCGCATCGGTGCTTCGAACTCGAATCGAATAGGACGATTGAGTGTCCATGTCGAGCGTCGTCGCGGTCACCAAGTTTTCGCCGTCGATCGTGAACGAGGCGTTGTCCGTGTCACCGTCGCCAGCGACCAAGGTGTAGGTGAAGGTGTCCGATGCATCAACGTCCGCTGTGCCGAAGGTACCAACGGTGGTGCCCGAGGCTGAGTCTTCTGTGACAACGCTACTGCTGATCGAAATCCCAGTCGGGGCTTCGTTCACATCCGTGATTGTGATCGTCAGAGCTTGCTCGAAGGTGGCTCCCGCCGAGTCGGTCGTTTGAACACGAACCGAGTATGTCGATTGGGTTTCGAAGTCGAAGGTGGTTGCGGTGACCAGGTTGCTGCCGTCAATGGTGAAGGCCGCGTTGTCGATGTCACCGTCGCCGCTGACCAGAGCGTACGTGAAGGTGTCTCCGGCATCCGCTTCAGTCGTGCTGAGAGCACCAACGACGGTTCCCGAGGCGGCGTCTTCCGCGATGCTGGAGTTGTCAATCGAGATTGCGGTGGGAGCGTCGTTCGCATCGGTGACAGTGATCGTCAGAGCTTGCTCGAAGGTGGCTCCCGCCGAGTCAGTCGTTTGAACACGAACCGAGTATGTCGATTGGGTTTCGAAGTCAAACGTGGTTGCGGTGACCCGGTTGCATCCGTCGATTGTGAAGGCCGCGTTGTCGGTGTCACCGTCACCGCTGACCAGAGCGTAGGTGAACGTGTCACCGGCATCCGCGTCGGACGTGCTGAGTGCACCAACGACGGTTCCCGAGGCGGCGTCTTCCGCGATGTCGGCGTTGTCAATCGCGATGGCCGTAGGAGCCGCGTTCGAACTGGTCTCCGTGATCGTGATCGTCAAGACCTGCGTGATGGTTGCACCGGCCGAGTCCGTCGATTGAACACGAACGGAATACGACGATTGGGTGTCGAAGTCGAAAGTGGTTGCAGTGACGAGGTTGCTGCCATCGATGGTGAAAGCAGCGTTGTCGGTGTCACCTTCACCACTGACGAGGGCATAAGCGAACGTGTCACCTGCGTCGGTGTCCGTTGTGCTCAGGGCACCAACAACAGTGCCAGATGCCACGTCTTCGGAGATCGTTGCGTTGTCAATCGCAAGCGACGTCGGAGCGTCGTTGGAATCGGTCACTGACAGCGTCAGGATTTGCTCAAACGTTTCTCCACCCGAGTCGGTCGTTTGAACTCGGATCGAGTAAGACGATTGAGTCTCGAAGTCGAAGGAACTTGCGGTGACGAGGTTGCTGCCGTCGATGGTGAAGGCCGCGTTGTCAGTGTCTCCATCGCCACTGACCAGAGCGTAGGTGAATGTGTCCGAAGCATTCGCGTCGGTCGTGCTGAGTGTTCCGACCACGGTTCCTACCGAGGCGTGCTCGTCGATGTCGGTGTTGTCAATCGAGATCGCGGTCGGCGCGACGTTGGTTTCTGTTTCGGTGATCGTGATCGTCAGCGTTTGTTCGAAGGTCGCTCCGGCGGCGTCGGTTGTTTGGACACGAATCGAATAGCTCGACTGCGTGTCGAAATCAAACGTGGTTGCGGTGACCAGGTTGCTGCCGTCGATGGTGAAGGCGGCGTTGTCGGTGTCACCATCGCCACTGACCAAGGCGTACGTGAACGTGTCAGACGCGTCAGCATCCGTTGTGCTGAGGGCACCCACGGTGGTCCCGGACGCGGCATCCTCGGAAACGCTGCTGTTGTCCAGGGTGATGGCCGTCGGAGCATCGTTCACGTCGGTGGCGGTGATCGTGAAGGTTTCCACGGTCGACAAACCAAACGGATCGGTGCTTTGGATTCGCACCGAGTAAGACGACTGGGTTTCGAAGTCCAACGAAGCGGCGGTCACCAAATCGCTGCCATCAATCGCGAAGGAGGCATTGTCGGTGTCGCCCGTGCCGCTGACCAACGTGTAGACGAACGAGTCCATCGCGTTGGCGTCGGTGGTGCTGAGCGTGCCAACCGTGGTGCCGACATCTGCGTTTTCTTCCACGCTGGTGCTGTCAATCGCGATGGCGGTTGGAGCAACGTTGGCCGATGTGACGGTGATGGTGAACGATTCTTCGGCCGTCAGGCCACCGGCGTCCTGGGCCTGCACTCGGACCGTGTAAGAAGCTTGGGTGGACTGGTCAGCGGCAAATGCGGTGACCAGTTCACCGTTGACAATCGTGAACGAGGCGTTGTCGGTGTCTCCGGTTCCAGACACCAACGTGTAAGTGATCGTGTCGCCGGAATCCGGGTCATCGGTGCCCAGTGTTCCGACCACGGTGCCGCTCGGTTCACCCGTTGCAACGTGGTTGCCCGACAGAGTGACGGTGGTGGGGCCTTCGTTGACGCTGGAAACCGTGATGGTGAAAGTTTCTTCGGTGAACTCGCCGGTCGAGTCCGTGCTGCGAACTCGGATGGTCAGCGTGCCTTGCGTTTCCGCATCGAGAGCTCCTGCGGTTTGCAATTCATCGCCGTCAATTTGGAACAACGCGTTGTCGTCGTCGCCATCTCCGGTCACGAAGGTGTAAGTGAACGTGTCACCGGATGTCGGATCGGTTGAGCTGAACGTGCCCACGGTGTCTCCCGCCGATCCGTTTTCGGCAACCGTTGAATCACTGAGTGAGATCGCAGTCGGCCCTTCATTGCTTTGAACAATGGTGAAGACTTGTTCGAACGTTTCGCCACCCGAGTCAGTGGTCTGAATGCGGATGCTGTAAGAACTCTGCGAATCGAAATCGATCGTGGTCGCGGTCCGCAGTTCATCTCCGACAATCGTGAAAGACGCGTTGTCGGTGTCACCGGTGCCCGACACCAAGGCGTATGTGAATGTGTCCGATGCATCGACGTCGGTGGTGGTGAAGGATCCGACCACGGTTCCAGAAACAGAATCATCGGCCACCGAGTCATCGCTAAGCGCGATCGCAGTGGGGGCTTCGTTGATGTCATCGACGTTGATCGTGAACGTTTGATCGAACGACAATCCGCCTTGGTCCGTGGTGCGAACCACGACGGAGTAGCTGCTCTTGGTTTCGAAATCGAGTGCTTCGGTAGCGATCAACGAGTTGCCGGAAATGGCAAACGTCGTGTCGCTGGTGCTGCCGTCGATCGAAACGATGCTGTAGGTGAACGTGTCGCCGACGTTGCTGTCGGTGGTGGACAGTGATCCGACGGCAGTGTCAGCGGCTTCGTTTTCTGCGATCGATGTGTCGCTCAACGAAATCGCTGTGGGGGCAACGTTCTGGTCGGTGACCGTCAGGGTGAAAACTCGTTCGAGGGTGCGTCCGGTCGAGTCAGTGGTTTGAACACGGATGGTGTAGGTGTCTTGAACCGAAGCATCGAACACTTCCGCGGTCAGCAAGGTGTTGCCTGAAATGGTGAACGAACTGTTGTCGGTATCACCGGTTCCGGACACCAAGGCGTAAGTGTGCGTATCACCCGAGTCAGGGTCGGTCGATGTGAAAGTGCCCACCGCGGTACCAACCGCAAGATTTTCGCCAACGGTCGTGTTGGAAAGACTGATGTTGGTCGGTGATTGCGCGTCCGGCAGGTCCGGGATGTTGGGAGTCGACAATCCGACGACGCGTCGAAGCAAATCGCTGGCATCGAGTGGGCTCAGGCCATCTTGGCCCGTCACGTCACCAAGCAGGTCTGGGTCGATGGCTGCGAATGGAACAAAGGCTTCTCCGGATGCGGTCGCGTCGGTGACGACGAACCCGGTGTCCAGGTCGACTCCGACGCGAGCGACCAAACGAGCGTCTTCGGCGTCGTATCGACGATTGGCATTGACGTCGCCGGGGAACGCAACGACTTGGATCGCATCGTCAGCGCTGGCGGCCATGCCTCCCGCGTTCACCTCCAAGTTGCTGATCGTCAGGGTTCCCGTGGATCCATACGGGGCATCATCTGGAATGGTCGCAATCAGGTCGATGATGTCGGCTTGGCCAGCGTCCATCGCGTCCAAGCTAAAGAACGTGATCGTGGCGACGCCGGGAGTGTCCAAGTTGGCTTCGACCTGGCTTCCCGTGGGAGCGTCTTCACCAAGTTGTACGCCGGAGATGTCCAGCATGGCTGGGTCGTACTCAATGGTCAGCGTCACCGATGTCACGCCATCCGCATCACTCAGTTGGATGGGCAGTCCCGCTGGCAATTCGGTTCCGCTGCCGTCGACGGGCAACTGAACCGTTTGGCTGGGGCCGCGAACGATGTCGGGCAATCCGACCACCAGCGATGCGGGGCTGGCAACGGTGAACGTGGTGACAAAGTTGCCGCCCGCTGTTCCATCGTTGTCACCATCCAGAAGTTCACCATCGGCGAGGTCCGTGAACCCATCGCTGGCACTTCGCAGGGTCGCCGTGTAAGTGTCCGCGGCGAGAGGGCCATCAGTTGCAATAAATGTGACGGTTGTACCGTTTACAACGAGTGAACCGCGCACTTCACCTGTTGTCGCGCCTTGCAGGGTCACGTCGGCCGCTCCTGCATCACCCGCTTCGGTGTCGTAAAGGCTGAGTTGCGGGATGCTGACCTCCTCGCTTAGTTCGGCGGTGAACCCAGATGGGGTGGGTGTGAACGAAGCGATGGTGGCCGCCAAAACTCGCCGTGATTCCCACGACTCGACTTTCAAACGTCGGTCATTGGATCCCTGGGATCGGCTTTTATAGCGTGAATGACGGGATTGTTTCGAAGTCAGACGAGCTAGCAATCGTTGGACAGCGGGTTTCATAGATGAGAGACCTAGTGCGACCGTAGTCAATAGAAAAGCAATGCAGCTATCCCTGCGGGGTGAGGATTGTCACGCGGTCCCTGGTGACAAACGGAGTGCTCAATTCGAGCCCGTAGTGAGTCTAAGACGTCGCTTTGCGAATTTCGTCACGGGGCTTTTGAAATTTTTTAGGAAATTTTTTGTGCGTTTGTGCGTCAGAGGTATCGTTGAGTGTGACATTCGCACCCTTGCTCTTCCCCCCACAACCCGGCCAGTCCTTCTTCGCAGAAAGATTGTTGTGACCGGCAAGATGGAGACGAACTACGGTGCAAGTGCAGCTCCAAAACCATTTCGGAAATGCCCTGCAAGTTGTGTGGTGACCTCAAGTGTTGCCTTGCATTTGAATGCGGCTGTGAACAAACACGAAAGACTCCGGCAAGCTCTGATGAAACCTTCTCGATCCCGTCGCCTTTCCGTTGAATCGCTTGAAGGACGACGTCTTCTGGCGGCGGTCAACATTCCTGATGACCTCACCTCGGCACCCGATGCGATCGTGTCGGTGCCGGTGAACATTGACTCGGCAACTGGAGTGCGAGCGGCGGAGATTCGACTGAGCTACGACACGTCGGTTTTGGATCTCGATGCGGATGACATCGACTTCGGCAGTGTTTGGGGGACCGACGGTGACACACAAGTCACAGCGAATGTCGATGATGCGGCAGGAACAGTGGTCATCTTTGTTTCAGCCTCCAGTGCATTGACGGATGTGTCAGGCAGTCTTGTTGAGCTTCCATTTTCAGTTGCCAGCGATGCCGTGGTCGACAGCACCAGCGTTCTGGATTTGACCGAAGTCAGCTTGAACGAGGGGCAAATCACGGTCGATCCATCGCCGGTGTCTGGGACCGATTCAACGGACGGTTTGATCACGATCACCGCGGCCGCAACCGGCGATGACTCGATCTCTGGATTTGTATACGCGGACGCCGACAATGACAACTCGCTGGGAACTGGTGAAGCCATTCCGGGCGTCACAATCACACTGACCAACACCTCGACCGGCGCTGAATTGCAAACAACCACTGATGTCGACGGCAGTTACGAGTTCACCGATTTGGCACCCGGTGAATATGAAATTGTTCAGTCTCAACCGGTCGCCTACTTGGACAGTGGTGACAATGAGCTGACCGTCACCCTGGTCGAAGGCACCACGCTCGAGGATCAAAATTTTCGCGAGCTGGGTTTGCTTCCCCAATTCATCTTCAATCGTTTGCATACCAACACAGTGATGCCAGTTGGTTCCGACAACTGGAATGATGCCGTCAGCGATCTCAATACCTTCGCCGAATCAACGGAAAGTTCCAGTTCAGCCAGTGCCGCAACAGCCAGTTTCAGTGATGCGGCGGCATCCACTTCATCCGCTAGCGGGGCCGAGTCAACCACCACCTCGACATCCGATTCAAACGCCAGCGGCGAACCCTTGTTCGATCAAGCTGAGGCGGAACCGTTGGCCTCGGTCGCGGCAAACGTTGTGACCGCACAAACGGCCGGGATGGCGACCCCCGTTGCATCGAGCGATGACGACTCTGATGAGAACGAGGCGGTCGATGAAGTCTTTGCAAGCAATCTGTTTTGAGCCAGTGTTTTCGGCGACACGGAACGGAAGCAATCTTCACAAATCCAAGCTTGGTGCTTGCCAGCAAAGAATCTCTTTGTGTCGGTGTGATCACAGTCGTTAAACTCGCTATCTCGCTCGCTGATTCTTGACGAGTGTTCGCTGAGTGACGTTGACACAAATGTTCAGCCTGGATTACTTCTTTGATTGAAGTCCCCAAATTCGACCGGAGTTTCGATCTCCTTTCGAAAGTGCTGGGCGTTCATTGCACTCGTGATGAACAGAAGATTCCATTCGGAAACATACATGGGAGCCAGGATGGCCAAAACATGTCGCGTGTTGACGACCGAGCGTTTGGAAGGTCGACACTTGATGGCAAGTGTTTCATTGGACGCCATGGGCCCCGCCGTTTCGGGGCCTGTCTTGGTGCAAGAGGCTGTGCCGCAAACGTCCGCGGCGTCGATCCAAGTGGAGGACGCACCGAACTTGAGAGCTGCCGAGATTCGATTTGAGTTCGATCCCACACAGGTTCGAATTGAAAAAGAAGACATTCGACCGGGAGCGATCTGGGACAACAAAGCGGCCCTCATTGCAAATGTTGATGAGGAAACCGGTTCCGTGGTTGCCTATGTGTTTGCAACTCAACCCATCCTTGGCAGCGATGGCAACCTGCTCGACATTGAGGTCGATCAATCGCGAAATGCGGCTTGCCTGACGCCCGCGAAATTGGACCTTCAACATGTTCGATTGAACGAGGGCACGATTGAATTGGAATCCGAACCTGTTGTGGGGCCGGACGCGACGGACCATTCTGCAATGCGTTCGTCTCGCTCGACGGAATTGTTTGCACCGCCAGAGTCGAAACCGTTCATCGGTCCCGTTTTGCCGGATCACCTGAAACCAAACCAGGTGGACGCGGCCATCAACGAGATCTTCCGTTCGCCCATTCGCGGACGCATGCTGGGCTTTCAACGAAACGGCTGAGCGAGCGGCTCAACCGACGATGTCACGGATCACACTTCCGTAGACATCGGTCAATCGAAAGTCACGTCCGGCATAGCGGTACGTCAGCTTTTCATGATCCAGGCCCAACAGGTGCAAGATCGTGGCGTGCCAATCATGGATGTGGCATTTGCCTTCGACGGCTTCGTAACCATGTTCGTCGGTGGCACCATAGCTGAAGCCGCCGCGGACACCGCCACCAGCCATCCACGTCGTGTAGCCCTTGTTGTTGTGGTCGCGGCCATCGCCGTTTTGTGCGTGCGGTGTGCGACCAAATTCGCCGGCCCAAATGACCAACGTTTCATCCAACAAGCCTCTTTGTTTGAGGTCTTGCAGCAATCCCGCGATGGGTTGATCGATCTGCGAACAGTGGTCGTCCATTTCATCCCGCAAGTCGCGGTGGTGGTCCCATCCGGGGCTGACGCATTCGATGAACCGGACGCCGCGTTCGGCCAATCGTCGTGCCATCAAGCATTGGCGACCGAAGTCATCGGTGCCCGAACCGTTGATGCCGTATAAATCCAGCGTGTCTTGCGTTTCATCGGACAAATCCACCGCCTCGGGCATTTCCGACTGCATGCGATACGCCAATTCGAACGATTCAATCATGCCTTCGACTTGCTGTTGATCCCCGTCACGATCCAGTTTGTTTTGGTTCAGGTTTTGAATCAAATCCAATTGAATGCGTTGCAGTTCTGGATCGAGCATTCGGTTCGTCAAATTGGGGATCACACTGTCATCGCGTGCGGCAAACTGATCTCGCAACGGGCGACCAAAGGGGCGTTGTTGCATCGACGCGTCCATCCCGCCGGACATTCCCATTCGCGACTCGGCATAGCGTCGGCGTCGGTCGCCGTTCGGTCCTGATTGCATCCCACGACGTGAGCGCGCTGATTGATTTTGGCTCATTCGGTTTCGCCCTGGTTGATTGCCACCGTTTGGTCGCATCCTGTTTTGAGCGAATCCGCCGCGGCCTCGACCGCCCGCTTTCATCTTGGTTCCTTGATAGATCGCAGGCAGGAACGAGCTGGCATAGTTGCCGCTGTCACCAGGCGATGGATTCAACACGATGAACCCAGGCAAGTTTTCGTTTTCAGTGCCGAGACCATACAACGTCCACGCACCCATCGAAGGCCGCGGGAACTGAAAGTTTCCCGTGTGGGTTTGCGTGGTGGCTTGTGGGTGATTGGGTTGGTCGCAGTGCATGCCTCTTAGCAAGCACAACTCATCGGCTTGCTTGGAAAGTTCCGGGAACAATTCCGAGATCCACAAACCGCTCTCGCCTCGCTGACGGAATTCCCAGGGTGACCCCAGCAAGCGTCCCGTCCCGCCGTATTTGCCGACTTTGCCAGTGTCGCGTGTCAGTTGTGGTTTGTGATCAAACGTGTCGACATGCGACGGTGCACCACGCATCGAGAGGAAGATGACGCGTTTCGCTTTCGGTTCAAAGTGAGGAGCTTTGACGTCCAGCGGATTGCTGGCTTTTGCTTGTTCAGTTGCCAATGCAGCGAACGCGAGGTAGCCGAATCCACTGCTGACGGCTTGGAGTGCGCCGCGACGTGACAGGGTGGTTGAATCGGACATGACGGAACCTGGTGAGAGTGCGAAGTGGAGTGATCGAGTCTTCTTAACGGAGCGGTGCAAGCCGCCCGGTGCGGCAATTCACTGTGGCATCGGCTTCTAACCCGTGGGGGAGGTCCCGCGAGCTGGAACGCTATGCCAAATCGTTCAGTTCAGACATCGGAATTCGGCCGAAGCGATCAACGCTTGGCAGAATGCCGTCATCGCGAGTTGTTGTGTTTGCACAAAGCGGCTGGATTTTCTGCGAGCCGGCCCCATGAATTCTTGAAAGAAATCCACGCAGCTTCGAATCTCAGAATCTGTTGCTGGTCGGCCATAAGTCGCCAAGAACGCCGCGGCAACGCCTTCGCGAATGCTTCGGTGTTCATCGAGCAAACGACGGCCGAGCGATTCTGCGTTCTGCAACACAAACTCATCGTTCATTAAGTACAACGCTTGCGTCGGGACATTGGAAACGTCGCGTTTCGCATTGCTGAGACTTGGGTCAGCGAAGTCAAACAACGCCAGCGAACGAGGCACGGCGTCACGAACGATGGGCAAGTAAACCGATCGGCGATCGTTCAGTCCATCCAGCAGCGACGCGTCGAGCGTGCGACCGATGCGGTTGTTGCCATACTTCGCAATCGGCGAACCAATGGGACGTTCCAAGTTCAATCCGCCGCCAATGGCCAGAATCGCATCCCGCATCGCTTCGGCATCCAACTGTCGTGGGCTGGCTCGCCAGAGCAGTCGGTTGTCGGGATCCACTTCGTAGTGGGTGTCGTTCATGCGTGAACTCATTTGATAGGTTCGCGACAACACCAGTTCGCGAATCATGGATTTCACGGACCAATCCTTCGAAAACTCAATTGCCAAATGGTCCAGCAATTCAGGATGCGAAGGAACTTGACCCGTGAGGCCCCAGTTATTGGGAGTCGCCACGATGCCTTCGCCAAACAAATGCAACCAAATGCGATTGACCATGACACGCGCTGTCAGCGGATTTTCCGGAGACGTCAGCCACTGAGCCAGTTCCAAGCGGCCACTGGAATCGGAGGGAATGGAAATCTCGGCACTGTGCGGCAAGATTTGGATGAACCCGCGTGGCACTCGCTGCGCCGGAGTTTCGACGTCGCCACGGACGTAGACAAACGCGTCCTCGAATTGCTCCGCCTCCTGAACACCCATCGCGAGGGTACGAGGCGTGCCATCGTCTTCGATCTCGGACAGGATGCCCTGAATCAATGCGATTTGTGCTCGAAGGCGGATGGCGTTTTGTTGCTGGGACGGGTCCTCTCGATCTCGAGCGACTTCCATCATTTCCGAACGCAGGTCACTCATGCGTTCTTGCAGTTCTTCAATCTCATCGGGCGAATACTTTCTGCCCGCAGGAACCTTGTCGGCGATCGGTAATTTCAACAGGTCCGATGCGTTGCGATTCGTGATTCCTTCCGAGGTTCCATAGTACGTGTTCGTGCTTTGGAAAATGCCGGCGATCGCGTAGTAGTCGATCGTTGGAATTGGGTCGAGTTTGTGGTCGTGGCAACGAGCGCAGGCCACTGTCAAACCCAAGAACGCTTTGGACACCGTATCGATCTGCTCGTCGATGATGTCCGCTCGAACTTGGCGAGGGTTTCGTTCGACCAAGTTCTTCGTGCCGATCGCCAAGAAACCGGTTGCGATCAAGTTCTCTTGCCATTGTTCGTCTGTTTTAACAGGCAACAAATCACCGGCGATCTGTTCCGCGATGAAACGATCGTAGGGCGTGTCGTCGTTGAAGGAATCGATCACATAGTCTCGGTAACGCCAAGCGTGAGGGTAGGTGTTGTTGGTGCTGTTGCCACACGATTCCGCGTAGCGAGCGACGTCCAGCCAGTGACGGCCCCAGCGTTCGCCAAATCGGGGGCTGTTGAGCAATTCGTCGACTTTGGATTCGATCGCAGCCTCCCGGTCTCGGGCTGTCGCTCGCAAGAACGATTCGACTTCTGCGCCGGTTGGTGGCAACCCGACGAGATCAAATGACAGGCGTCGCAGCAGTGTCGCGGCGTCGGCGTCCTCTGCGGGTTCCAAGCCGTTGTCTTCCAGTTTGGCCAGCACAAATCGGTCGACGTCGGACTTCGCCCATGCTGCACGTTGAACTTCGGGCAAACCCTGAGGCTGCGGTTTATGAAACGCCCAGTGATCTCGTCCGGATTCCAGATCAATCTCGGTTTCCACCGTGATCGATTCACGAACACGAGGATCTGGCAAACCCATCTCAATCCAACGTTTGAAGTCCGCGAGCACGTCGTCGGGCAGTTGTCCACGCGGTGGCATTTCCCAACCGTTGTAGGTGATCGCATCCCAAAACGGACTGTCTTCGGGATGGCCGGGAACGATCGAGGGGCCTGACTCACCGCCCAATAGCAATGCGTCTCGCGTGTCCAGTCGCAGGCCACCTCGCGTCTTGCCCGATTCTGCCGAGTGGCACTCATAGCATTCGCGAACCAGCACCGGACGAATTCGATTTTCAAAGAACTCGAGCTGTTCTGGCGTGATCTTCGATGAATCTTGAGCCGGGGTCTCGGACGCGGCGAGCAGACCCAGCGAAAGGGCCAAGATGGAAAAGGCGAACGTTTTCATGGCGTCACGTGCAATCATGAAGTCTGACAGAGAAGAGAGAAGAATGGGCATCCGGTGTGGGATAGGCTTCCGGCCTGTCGACCTTCAAAGCGAATGCCCCGGATCACTGACCGGCACCACCGGCGTCGGTCACTATCATTCACCGGGGCGTTTGGGCTCAACGCCCTTGTCTGCGTTTCGCATTCCGCGTTTTCCCATTCCGCCTTGTCCGTTGGCACCCGGTCGCATTCCTTCCCGGCCTTTCCCTTCGCGACCTTGTCCTTGGCGGCCTCGCATGCCCTGACCACGCATTTCGCGGAAGGCGCTAAGAGCAGCGGCCAATTCTTTTTCGTTCAGTGCGCCGTCGCCGTCTTTGTCGTGTTCCTTGATCAATCGTGCGGCAATCTTGGCGGGATCCATTTGCATGCCTGCTGCTCCTCGGCGTCGAGCTTGAGGATTGCCTTCGGCATCTTTGCTCAAGCGGTTTGGCTTTTGAGCGAACGCGACCGATGAAATCAGTGGCAACGCCGTTCCGCTGGCCAGCAACTTCATCAGAAATCGACGTCGTGGTGGTGTTTCCGAGACAGCTTGCTTGGGCGTTTCGTTTTGATTCTTCATGGTTTTCTCCCGAGGAAGGAAAGAGGAGTTCGACACTAAGGTCGACGAGAAAAACGTGGACGGATGGAGGCGTCAACGATCACGCGGACGTGATCAACCCGCCGTCCAAAGGACATCAAACTGAGATCAATCGTGCGGCGGTCATCGCTGAGCGTAAGAACGTCACCGGTGAGCGTGGAGTTCAGTTCCAACCCTTGGCCGAACGGCCGGTTGGCAGCGGTTCGCGCAGAGAACCGCCCATCGGTTTCAAACAACGTTTTGTCTTGGACGATCACGCCGAGAATGGGATGTTGAAACGTGATGCTCCCTTCCAAAATCTCCAGGTCGCGAATGGCCGGACGTCGACGATTCAGTTCTTGATCGGACGAAACCTTGGGATTGAACATCAGCACAAACGAACGCACGCGGTGGTCGGTCGGAATGGTCGAGGGCAGCAACTGTGCCTGGTCCGTGTATTTCCCCGGTGCGGTGATGTCGACCGAACAAGGCGATTGCAGCGGACCGGCATAGCCTTCTGGCAACACAAAGATGCGACGATCACTTTGGATTCGGTTGGCCAATCGCGGCCACGGAGGAGCAAATCGGAACGCACCGGTCGACTTGACGATTCCTGAGCTGAACGGCCACAGCTTTTCGAAACGCTGGGTTTCAAATGCGATGTCGTTCATGCTGCCATCGGAAGCCAGTTCGACACTCTCGCCTTCGCTCAGCAAACGTTTCTGGTGATTCTGGTCCGAGACGACTTCGACCTCGCCATCAAAAACCGAAACCTTCGACAATCCATCGCGGTCCAGTTCGATTCCAAAGGCGGTTCCCAAGTCAATGACTTGCGCCGACGGTGTGTCGACTCGAAAGCCTTCGGCGCCCGGTGGCACGGTGGCCGACAACAGTCCAAACGCCAGCTTGGTCTGATCCATCGATTGCAATTCGTACGAGGCAGGTCCTTCCAATGTGACCTCCACCCCGCTGTCAAATTGCAAGTGTGCGATGCCGGACTGAAGAGCAATGGTTTGAGCGTCCAGCCGGTCGCCGGATTGCCATGCGTGACTGTCGTCCCAGACCGCATCGGTGGACTGGACCAGTGTCACAAACGTGGCGTCCGCTTCGTTGTCGGGGGCCGTCGGCGAGTTCGGATTCTGTGTGATCAACGCGGTGCCTGCGCGATCGGGAACGAACTGGATCGACAAACCAACGATCAACAAAATGGCTGCCGCGACGGTTGCAACGATCAACGTGCGATACCGGTCACGCGGACGCTCTGTCGCGATGACTGGCGAGGCGGCGGGCTCGACGCGTTGGTTTTCGGCACCGTCCGGTTCGGTGAACTGTTGCCAACTCAATGCTGCCGTCATCCGTTCGTCAAAGTGGACCGCATCGGCGAATCGTTTCGCGTGGTCGGAATCCGCGTTGATCCACGCTTCCAACTCAGACAGTTGATCTGGCGTCAGCGTTTCATCCAGATAGCCATCGATCAGCAATTGGATTTCGGTGCTCATCCGTTCGCTCCTTCGGATACGAACTTGGCTTCGATGCACTCTCGCAGTTGCTCTCGAATCCGTTGAAGGGTTTTGGAAACCGTGTTTGCCGTCATGCCGATTTGTTCACTGATGGCGGACGGCTTCAATCCCTTTTGGTATCGCAGGTCACAGATCATTCTCGCCCGGCCTTGCAATTGATCGATGCACGACGGCAGGTGATCCAGTTCCTCTGGCGGCGAAGATTGCTCGAACGAGCACTGCAGATTCGCGATCGTTTCTTCGCTGAAAACCAGTCGATCACGTCGACGACGACGCAGGTACAAACCGATTTGGTTCCTCGCGACTCCAATCGCCCAACCCTGGAAGGCTTGCGAAGAATCGTAGGAATCGAACGAGTTCAGAACCGCGAGTGCTGTCTCTTGCAGCACATCTTCGCGATCACGGCGATCTCGGACCACCGACGCAACGAAAGCAGCCACCACCGGCTGAGCCGAGGTCCACAATCGGGTCGCATGGCGTGTTGAATCGTCCACTCAAAACTCCTAAGAATTGGCTTGCATGAGTTCCTTATCCGCTCGAATCCAATCATGACAGAATTCGCCGGATTTTTTTTGATTTGTCTTTCGCGGCTCCAGTGTGTAGCCCAAACGCTCCGTTGAGCTGAAGTACGATGTGATCCCCTCCTCCCACCCACATGACCGGCGCGGATGAAAATTCGCTTGCCGCCCCACCCATTTTCGCGAGTTCCCATGTCTCTTTCGATGTCTCGATCCGCGTCCCAAACCCATCAATCAACTCTCGCCCGTCGAGGTTTCCTGGCTCGCTCCGCCAAAATCGGATTGGCAGCCGGTGCGTTGGGGGCCAGCAATCCCTTCTGGCAAGCGTTGGCTGCCGCGAATGACGGCAATCCGCCGAAACGGGTTCTGCTGCGATCCTCTTGGCAGACTGTGAACATTGGTGACATCGCTCACACTCCCGGTGTGCTCCGTATCCTTCGAGAGCACCTGCCGGACGTGGAGGTCACGCTCTGGCCATCCAACGTTGATAACGGCGTGGAGGAATTGCTGCGAAAGGAATTTCCCAAACTGAAGATTGCCAAGCCGCGATCCGAGGCGTTGAAGCAAGCTTTCCGCGAATGCGATTTCCTACTGCACGGTTCCGGAGCGTCCATCGTCGCCGAACGTGACTTGGTTCGCTGGCGAGAGGAAACGGGAAAGCCCTACGGCATCTATGGGATCACATTCCCGATGAAGAAGTCATCGGCGACGGCAGCCCGCAAGGAAGAAGCGATGGCTCGTTCGGTCGATGTCCTCAGCCACGCAAGGTTCGTCTTCTTCCGAGACAGCAAATCATTGGAACTTGCGAAGAGTCTTGGTGCGTCCGCCCCCGTGATGGAGTTTGGGCCCGACGGAGCCTTCGCGTGTGACTTGCGAGACGAACCCAACGCTGAACGTTTCTTGGCAGAGAACCAATTGGAGCCGCAGAAGTTTCTGTGTTGCATCCCACGCCTGCGCTACACGCCGTACTGGACCATCAAGCCCAACGTCAAATTTGATCCCATCAAACACGCTCGCAACGAAGCGATGAAGGAACACGACCATGCAAAGCTTCGCGAAGCGATCGTGCAGGTCGTTCGCGAAACGGATCGCAAGGTTTTGGTCTGCCCCGAAGATCGCACGCAGATGGCCGTGGGCAAAGAAATGCTGATCGATCGTTTGCCAAAGGATGTGTTGCCGCGAGTCGTTTGGCGACCAAACTATTGGTTGACCGGTGAAGCGGTCAGCGTGTACATGAAGAGCGCCGGATTGTTTGGCAATGAAATGCATTCACCGATCATGTGCATCGGCCACGGCATCCCCGCGATCGTATGCCGTTTTGAGGAGCAAACCAGCAAAGGCTACATGTGGGAAGACATCGGCTTAGGCGATTGGTTGTTCGATTTGGATTCAGAAACGGATCGCAACCGCATCGTGCCAAAGGTCTTGCAGATGGCGAAAAACTTCGAAGCTGCCCAAGCCAAAGCCAATGAGGCGCGCCAGGTCGTCGAAAAACGCCAACGCGAAACGATGGCGGTCTTGCAAAAAGAACTCGCCAGCGTCTCCTGACGCCCGAGCATGAAAGCGAATGTTCTCATCCGACGGAACGAGCCCGAATGGCTCCGGAGGAGTCTGCGTCCGTAGCTCGGGGTGGATGCCCCGAGATCGACTTCACTCGGGAAGGAAGCCTCGAAAGGCCTCGAGTTCACAA
>NZ_JBICHO010000036.1:0-5438 GCF_043100905.1 Rhodopirellula sp. JB055
TGGCAACTGCACACACTCGAACGCAGCGAAGTTGCCTGGCCGATTAAAGTGTTGGCCTGGATCGGACTGGCGGTCGTCGTCGCACTTTCACTGAGAACGCTCAGCGGATTGATCTGAGCGTTTTCGCAAGATGCTGTTGAACATGGACTGCCACTGAGTCCACGAACTCAGTGGATCGCGGCAGCGAAGAGTTGCGCAATCTGGGCCTGTTGATCCGGATCGATCCACCGCAAATCGATCGCGACACCGTCATCGGAAACGTTCGCTATCAAGCAGGTTTCGCCCTTGGTCAATCGCTCGACGATGACCGCGGGGCTGGCCGTGTTGACTCGCACCAACACCTGACGCGACGGCAACTTGCCGGCTCCCAGTGGCGTTGTTGCCGGTTCCTGGGTGACGGTGGCCGATGTCACGCCGTCCAAACCAGACAACTGAGTCGCCAGGCGTTCGGCACGATCCTGCAAATTGCTTTCGCTGGCGGAAACCAAACGGTCCACCGGCAAACCATCGTCACACGCCAACAGCGCGGCCGCGTTCAACATCGCAACCAACACTTCCGGAGCTTGCAGCATCGCGATGCGTGGGTCTTCCTCCCAGGCTTTCATCCATTCGGTGCGTCCGATCAAGATGCCTATGTGGGGCGTTCCGGTCAGCACACCGCCGCCCATCAGAACACCGTCGGCACCTGCTTTGATCAGCTCCGCCGCACTGCAGCAGCCTTCCGATGATTTGCCAATCAGTCGCACCAACGGTGCCACCACGACTTCAGCAACACCGTGCTTGCGTCGCGTTTCGACATCGAGCGTGCAGGATGTTCTCGGCAATCGCACCAACGTGGTTGTTCGTTGGCCACCAAATGATCGACCGGGGCACCCGCTCATCGCGCCAACCAAATCGGCTTCTGTGAATCCTTCCGCGGTCCCCAATTCGCGAACCGATCCGCCGGTCCACCCTTGAAGTTCATCCGCCAAACAAGTGGAACGGCCCGCTTGCAAAGGAACCGCGCAACACCGCGGCACCAGGATGCGTCCCGAGCGTCGACCGCATTGACCGATCAGACTCAACCCCGCGTCAAACGAATTGACCACCAGCACCTGAACCTCGGTCCCACTGGCGTCCGACAAAAAACGCTCGACCGGTTGGGTGCTGCGTTGATTCTGAGGCAGAATGCAATCGCCCATCAAGTACGGCGCCGCAGCAGCCATCACCGCCGAATCGACTGCCACACCGCTTCCGCGTTCGTGCGTCAGATTCCCCGATCCATTGATCAGAGATTGCGGACGTTGAAAGGATGCCACGCCAGCCCATGCATCACGAAATGGGCCCACGCCGGCTTCCGCTTGCTTGAGAATGGAATCCACTTTTTCACGAGCCACGCGAGGCAGTTCCTCGACCAATTTGCTGGCTTGGTCCTTGAGGTTTTGAGCGGTTTCAGGATCGGTTGCTTGCCGAGCCAAATCCGCCACACCACGTCGCAATAAATCCACCGTCCAAGGAGGCAGTGCCATCAGAAATCATTTTCAGTAAGAGAAGAGGACCAATTCCAAACCGTCCCCTCCATCATCCTCGACGCTCCCTCGACACGCAAGAAAGGAATTCTCAGGGACGTTCGAGGCCTAAAAAGTCGTTGACGTTGGCGACCCGTTCTTCTGGGCCTGTTTCAGCTTTGGGGGCTCCGAACAAGGAACTGAAGAATCCGGGTGAGTCAGATTGCTTCGTCGCAGTCGACTCGGTTCCTGTTCCAGCGAACATATTCATCGGATTCAAACGAGCCGGATTGAATGTTTCTTTGGTCCGTTGCCATGACGCTGACGCGGTGTTCTTCACATCCGTCATCAAGCCGTTTTTGCGTTCCACAATCCGATTCTGATCGGCTTCAGGAACGAGGAAGGATGGCATCCTGAAACTGGGTGTCTTCGGCAGCGAGGGCATCTTCCAGTTCGCTGGGTTCAGCGTCGATGCCACTTTGGACAACGCTCCCGGCTCCGCTCCTTGAGCCGAGGCAGACGAAGCGGCCAAGCACTGGCTACCAACGAGCAAACAAACACAAAATGCGAGTCGACGCGAAAAAGGCGACATTTCAAAACGGGGCATTGAGAACGCTCCACGTACAACAATTCAGAACAACGATTCAGAAATTCAACGTTGGTTCAGCTATCGCTTTTCCGAACGAACCGTCGCAACCCCAGTTTGGGATTCACCATCACAAAAAGCGTGACAAAACGGTTTCAATAGGGCACGTCGATTCAATAAGGCACGTCGACTGCATCACATAGAAAACGCATGAACGGTCGGGCGTCGCGAATCAACTGGACGATCCGGGCCACGGCATTTCCGGCGGTGATCTCTTTGGGCGACACCTTCGCGATTCCGATGAAATCGATCCGACGCAAATCCTCGATCATCGGATGATCGCGATCGTAATCCCGCGGCGATGTCTTCAAACGATCCCCGCCCAGCTCAAAAGACGTGCGAAATGATTTGGCATCGCGTGCCCTCCGCCATGCTTTGGGATCGTCCGCGATAGCAGCCCGAATCGCTGCCAACGACTCACGCTGAGGCCGCCAAGCCCCCATCCCGACAAAGCATTCCTCCGCCGATAAATGCACGTACCCGCCGGGAGCATGGATGTCATCGGACACCGTTCCCGTGAAGCACGCGTCGTGACGCAGCGAGATTCCCACGTTGGTTTTGTAGGGCGTTTTGTCTTTGCTGAATCGGGTGTCTCGATAGATCCGCATCAACGACCCGCCTTGCGTTTTATCGATCACACGCAGCATCGGCGCAGACCGTTTCAACGGGACCGCAAGTTGCCGAATCAATTCGAGAGCCGGCTGACGAACTTGTTCTTCGTACCGCGATTTGTTCTCAGCAAACCATTCTCGGTTGTTGTTGTCAGTGAGGTCTTCCAGGAAATGGAACAACTCGGGTTGGATCGGAGACGTCATGAGGATCAGGCCGCGGTTGCTTGAGGAACTTTCTTGCCTTGCATTTGATAGACGTAACGCAAGATTTCCGCCACTGCCTGGTATTGCTCCGCCGGGACTTCCTGGCCGACGTCGACCAACTTGTAAAGTGCCTGAGCAAGTTCTTTTCGTTCCACCACCGGAATGCTGTTTTCCAATGCCAATCGCCGAATTCGCTGAGCGATCATGCCCGCCCCTTTGGCGACCACAATCGGTGCCGGCATCGTCAATGGATCGTACTTGATCGCGATCGCCAATTCGGTTGGGTTGCTGGCCACCACGTCGGCCTTGGGGACTTCTGTTCCCAATTGTCCCATCGCCAACTGACGGGCGACTTGTCGGCGACGCGCGGCGACTTGAGGATCGGCCTCCGTGTCCTTCATTTCATCGCGAACTTCTTGGTCCGTCATCATCAAGTCTTGTTCTGTCTTCCACCACTGGTAGACGTATTCGATCAGCGCAAGAACAAACAGCCCCACGCCGATCCACAACGACACACCAAACAAAGTGTCAAACATCGATTTGGCCAATTGCGGCACCGACAACGACGCCATGGAGATCACGTCCCCGTGGTAAGCACGCAGAGCCAGAAAAGCGATGCCGCCGATGATGCCGACTTTGAACATCCCAAACACCAACCGCATGAGCCCCTGCAGCGACAAAATCCGCTTGGCCCCAGACAGCGGACTGATGTTGCTCAGCTTGGGCATCAACTTTTCAGTCGACAACAACAAACCGGACTGAAAGATGTTGATCAACACGCCGCCGATGAACATCAACACCATCATCGGCACCGCGGCCATCGCCAAACGTTGAGCGATTTGCAAAATGTACTGCGTGGCGTCTTGGTTGGTCATGGGAGCCAACTTGGTTTCGCCGAGAGCCTGCTCGATGCCTCCCGCCAAATACCCCGCCATGTTTCCACCGATGGCATAAAGTATCCAGATCGCAGCCAGCAGCAGAGTCGCCGACGTCAGGTCTTGGCTTTTCGCGATCTGGCCTTTTTCGCGAGCCTGCCTGCGTTTGCGTTCTGACGCTGAATGCTTCTTATCTCCACCGGAATCAGACATCAGGCGTCGTCCAAATCGAGGACAATCGCTCGACGTTCGCCGTCAAGTCATCTTGGAACATCCAAGCGACCGAACCAATCGTCAGCGCCGTGACCACCAACATCGCCAGCGCGTTGATCGACAATCCAATCGCCAACACATTGATCTGCGGCAACGTGCGACTGATCAAACCAGTCACCAGGTTCGAAAGCAACAACGCGGCGATCACCGGCCCAGCAACGCGAATTCCGCTGGCCATTGAGTTGCCCATCACCACGATCACCGCTTCCATCATCGAATCGGTGAACTCAACGTTGCCCGGTGGGACGTGTTGAAAACTTTCGACCAACAACCTCAGCACCAACCGGTGGGCTCCCGTGATCAGCATCACCGTCGTGACCATCATGCCAACCATTCTCGCAAGCGCTGGCATGCTGCTGGAAGTGGTGGGGTCGACCGAATCACCAAGCTGCATCCCGCCGGTGCTGGTGATGGCTTCCCCAGCCAATTGCAAACCAGTGATGACCATTTGAGTCGTCGCGCCGATCAACATTCCAATCAATGCTTCGCGGCCAATTGCGACAGCCAATTCGGGCAGGTTTTCGATCGTTGGCATCGAAGGATGATCGCACTGGGCCGCCAAAGTCGGCATCAGAAGCGCGGTCAGGACCAACGCCAACAAAGCTCGAATGCGTTTGGGCACGCCCACACCAATCGCGGGCATTGCCATCAACAGCATCCCCAGACGCGTCAGCACCAAGGTGCCGAGAACGAGATGGTCGAAAATCAAATCGACAAAGGCCTGCATCGCTACAAACCGCCCGCGTCTTCAAAGACTTGCCGAGTGAATTCGACCATCCGTGACATCAACCACGGCAAACAAGCGATCAACACCGCGGCCATCGCCATGATCTTAGGAACAAACGAAACCGTTTGATCTTGGATCTGCGTGAGTGCTTGGATCAATCCAATCACCAACCCAGCCAACATGCCGACCGCCAACATCGGCAACGCCAAAACGACGGCGGCCAACAAGGCCTCACGGACCAAATCAATTGCATCGGAAGATTCAAACACGTTGCGTTATCCCATCGTTCCGAAACTGTTCATCAACATCTCAACCACCAGTCGCCAACCATCCACCAACACAAAAAGCAGCAGTTTGAACGGCAACGCGATCACAGCAGGGGGCAACATCAGCATCCCCATCGAAATCGTGACGCTGGCGACGACAAGGTCGACAATCAAAAACGGCAAGTAAATTTGAAAGCCCATCAAGAACGACGTTTTCAGTTCGCTCAAGATAAACGCGGGCAGGAGGACTCGCAGAGGCACATCATCAAACGTGCTGGGCACGACCGCGTCGGGGTCCATGTATCCATAGAACAACACCACGTCGTCTTCGTTGCGAGCTTCCCGAATT
>NZ_JBICHO010000037.1:0-9905 GCF_043100905.1 Rhodopirellula sp. JB055
CGCCTCGCTGACGCGTGGGGTTTTGAATCGCCAACGTCCCGCGCAAATGCGCAACTTCAAGAAGCTTCAGCGAGGGAAAAACGACGTTGACTTCGCCTCGCTGACGCGTCGGGTTATGTAAAAGCCAATGCCTCGCGCAAAAGCGCAACTTCAATAAGCTTCAGCGAGGGACAAACGATGTTGATTTCGCCTCGCTGACGCGTCGGGTTATGAAAAAGCTAATGTCTCGCGCGAAATCGCAACTTCAAAAAGCGTGTTGGCGGATCGCCATGTGTCTGCGGCGCGATCGCGTCTGCCCCTGTCAGTGGTCGTTTGTTTAGCGATCTTGACTGGGGCCCCTTCCGCTAGGGAGTTCAGCTTTTGTCCGTCGAGGGGATCGGAATGTTCGTCTTGAGCGTTGTCGTCAAAAAAACTGCGCAAATCCCCTATCCGTTCAAGTCAAACACTTGTGGCGGCAATTTGGGAGGCTTAGGTTTCGAGCTTGCTAGTGCTCTGCCGCGTCTCAAAGTCCGGGTAGTGGGCGAGGAATCGAGTCGCTGATTTGCAATCATGCGGAAGGATTCGCTGTCTCATTCACTTGGGTTTTGCCGGGACGATCGAGTCGAGATGGAGCGCTGCTGCTCAGACGCATCCAGATCGGTTGCGAGGGACAAATGCCTTCAGAGGGGGATCTCATGGCTCAATGGATGGTTGCGGGACGCAGCCTGGTTTGTGGAACAGGCGAAGATCGCCGATCGATTCCGCCGCGTTTTTCAAATCGCGTTTTCTTTTTGCTGGGAAATAGGAAGTGCTTGTCGTGCTTCGCTCTGGCCCTTTTGTTCTTCACGTCGGGCTCGACCGCCCAAGCGGAGTTGCCAATCATCGGCAAGGTTGCGTCAGCTCTTTCGCCGGCCCATTCCGGTCGTCCGCGAGTCATGGCCGTCAGGTCGGAGGCACCTCAGTGGCACGACAGCTTTGAAGCCGGTTGGGCTGCGGCCCGGCGATCGGGGCGTCCAATGTTGATTTTCATCACATCGAAAGATTGTCGATTCTGTGATGCGATGAAACGCGACACATTGTGTGACGCTGGAATTCAGGCTCGATTGGCGAACGGTTTCGTGCCGATTATTCTGCGACCGGACACCAACCCAGAGATCCTGGCGCGGATTCCAGTGACGACGTACCCGACGACCTTGCTGGCCCTTCCTCGCGGCAAAGTGATTGCTCACCGAGTAGGCTATCAGCCACCTGGCCTTTTTAACGAGCTGTTGGGTTTGGCACCTTCCCCTCCGAATTGATCCCACCTATGAATCGACGCATCTCCGGCATTTTGACTCCTAATATCACACCGGTGGATGACCGGGGACGCGTCGACGAAGACAAATTGCGAGGGTACGTCGATTGGTTGATCGACCACGGCGTCGATGGGTTGTATCCCAACGGCAGTACGGGCGAGTTTGTTCGCTTCACCGCGGAAGAGCGTCGACAGATTGTGCGAATCGTTGTCGACCAAGCGGCTGGCCGAGTGCCGGTTCTGGCGGGGGCGGCCGAGGCCAACGTCGATGAGACAATCGAGGCTTGCAATGCCTATGGCGACATGGGGGTTCGAGCGGTCGCGATCGTGGCGCCGTTTTACTACCCGATCAGCAGCGAAGGCGTGCACGCCTATTACGCGCGGATCGCATCAGAAGTCCGGGTGGACGTGACGCTGTACAACATCCCGATGTTTGCTTCTCCCATTGAAGTCGACGTGGTCATCCGGTTGGCGGAAGAGTACCCGCGGATCATTGGTTTGAAAGACAGTTCGGGTGATCTGCCGAACTTGATGCGAATGATGGCGGCGATTCGTCCGATACGAGATGACTTTTCGTTCCTGACAGGGTGGGACGCTTCGCTCGCTCCGATGCTGATCGCTGGCGCGGACGGTGGTACCAATGCTACCAGCGGCGTGCTTCCGGAACTGACTCGTGCGATCCACCGAGCGTGTGCGGAAGGCGATCACAAACTGGCGATGGAACTTCAGTACCTGTTGCTGCCGTTGTTTGATGCCATGATTGGATTGGGCGAGTTTCCAGAAGGGTTTCGCGCGGGGGCTCGTGCTCGCGGTTGGGACCTCGGACGCAGTCGCTTGCCGTTGTCCGACAAGCAGCAAGGTTTGGTCGCGGATGCTGAACGCGACATCAGCGCGATGGTTCAGTCCACGCAGGCCAAAATGCCAGCGACATCGGAGAAGCAATTGGAAGCCATTCAGGTGATTGCTCGCCGGGTGATGCAGCAGCTTCAAAAGTGACGCGGCAACTTGAAAAAGAACGTCGTTTGGCAAGCGAGGCGGGCCGATAAGTGAGACACATCCAAGTGGTTGCGCGGTAGGATAACCCGCCGACCTGCTTCGTTTTCACTGCATCGTGTTTTACCGTCATGGCGAACATCCGACCGTTTCGCAACTCTGATCTTCCTGGCCTGTTTGACGTTTGGATGCGTCACTGGGAGGCAGCCGGTCAGATTCCACCGGTCAGCGTTTCGATTTTAGAGCGTGCCGTGCTTTCGAGAACGTTCTTCGCACCGGGCAGTCTGCTGGTCGCAGAAGTGGACGGCGAAGTGGTGGCGTGGTGCCACCAGTTTTCGGATGACTGGCAGTCGCCGCCGCCGGAGTTGTTGGAAAGCGATTCGCCCGTTGCTGTCGATGAGGTTCCGGAGGTCGATGTGGTACCGACCTCCTTGGTCGCCGCGATTTGTTTTGCCGGAGAGGCTGGATTAGCGGTGTGCGATTCTCTGCTGATCGAAACCATGCAGCGTGCCGCCGATGCGGGGGTTCAGCGAATGTGTGTGGGGCCAGTTCGCGATGCCAGAAACGGGTATGGCGGGTTGCCTCCGATCGGGCACGGAATGGGAGTCCCGGTATCGGACGCTCGGGTCGCCTCCTTGCTTTCGCGTCATGGTTTTCACGTCGCTCGTAGTTTGCTGCGGTTGGTTGTGAACACGTCCACGTATCGGCCACCTGTCAATCGTGAGTTCCTGCAACTACGGCGTTCCACTCGAATTGACCGCCTGCCGATGCTGCCGCTGAATCATCGCACCGCGGTCGCGATGAGCCACTTCGACATGGAACGCAATGTCCTGATGGACCACCAAACCAACGAACCTCTTGCGGCGATCGATTTGTGGGTGGGCGATCCGGAAGGCCAAGTCATGGACGGTGCTCGTTCCATTTTGTCATTGCGTTTGATGCATCCGGTGGAGCTGAATGGGTACCCAGCCCCGCAGCCCAAGAAAGGTTTTGTGGCTTCGATGGCGGAGCGTGAACTGTCCACGCATGAGCAGTTTTTGGTTGCCTCGATTGTGCAGTCGCTCGCCAACCGGCAGATCTTCACGGTGGAAACGACGATCGATTCCAATGCGGTGAAGTTGAAAGATCAGTTCGCGACGTTGAAATTCAGCGAAGACGAACAAGGCCGGCAGTGGGAAAAAGACTTCGCCTGAACTTTGTGTCGAAGTTTGACCGCCAGCTCATCAAAGTCGCTTGGCTGGATCGAGTTCAGTTCGCATCCGCTTCAGCCGGTTTGACTTCGGCGAGATTGTTCCGATTGACCATCGACTGAAACAACGGCAGGTCAATCGTCTCGGAGAGAAACGTCACCGCAGCATCTCCTTTGAGGACATTGGCACCGCCGAAGTGACGGCTGCCCAATCCGCCGACGAAACTTGGGTCACCGAGTTGCTCCTCGTTCGGCAGCGAGTTGATTGGTGTTCCAGCATTGCGAAGCGTCGCTCGGGTGCCGCTCACCCAGCCAAGATCGCCTGGATACGAATGTTTTTCTCCCAGCAGGATGGTTGCTGAGATTCCATCGGGGACCTCTTCTGGTCGAACCCAAGCGTTGAGAAACAGCAATCCATCGTTCGAAGCCGTGATGGGGCTGGCCAGCGAGTGGTGCAGGCCGGCGTAGCTCGAGTTCGTGGGCGACGGATCATCCGATGAACAGCGATAAACCGGAACCATGGTTTCGCGAATCAGGCGATTGGATTCAGCGTAAACGCTTGCCGAGTAGTCGATCGACTGGAACAGTCCGACTTGGTCGACGTAGGGCAGCAGTGACGAAACCCAGTTGTGGTGATAGCCCTCCGGTTCACTAGCAATCGGTGCGGGCTGCTCAGGCGAGTCAGCCGCGGGCGTCTCGGGAGAGGGGATATCCGGCCAAAGCTGGATGGTGGCGTTGAAGGATGCGGTTCCGGTCGGCAGGTGCAATTGATCGGACGCATAGGCCTGCATGGCGAGCCCGAGTCGCATCAGGTTTTGATCGCAGTTGCTGCGGCGTGTCAGTTCACGCATGTTGCGGACAAACGGGATCGAAAGTGCCAGCAGGATCAGGACGATCAGCACCACGACAATGATTTCCACCACCGAAACGCCTCGTCTCGCGTGAATTCCCGCGGGGTTGCGAAGCGGTGATGAATGGAAAGGGTTCGTTGGATGGGGGGAGGCGGCTTTCATGCACGGATTTTATCGAGCCAAGGCGGCTTCGCGAAGATCGCTGAATCGTGATCAGGCTGCTTCTGAGTGTCCCGTGTTTCTTGGGGCGTCGTCTTCGTCATCGCTTACCCGATCAGCGTCTGCTCGGTCGTCCAGGTCGGCTGCCGAGAAGGACTCCAGCGCCGTGTCGATTGGCAGCGTCGATGGTCCCGTCTCAGATTCTGCGAGTTCGTCGGCTTCTGGTTCGGTGGGCTCAGACGCAGCGGATTCGCTCGTGGGGACGGAAGCATTCTCTTTGCCGTCGATTTCGGGCGTCGCGGGGGTGATCGATTCTGCTTCGGGAGCTGCCTGTTGGGCTGGTTCGTTCGCGTCGGACTTGTCTGAAGCTCGCTATTCCGCATCCTGCAGTTCGCCACGCGAATCGAGGTCTCTTTCCAGGCGGGCTCGCTCGCTTTCCCATTCCAGGTTCCAGGCGGCAGCGGCTTCCAATTTGGGGATTTCTGTCAACAAAGCGTCAGCGGCGTTCAAACGCCCGGTGTGCCGCAGCACGGCGGCTAGCAACAACAATGCCGGCGGGTCGCGTGGCTCGATCGATAGCCCGGCTGTCAACGCCTCTTCTGCCAACGCGTAGTTGCCCGTTAAATAGGCGAGTTGTGCTTCGGCAAATCGGTCCGGTTGGTCGCTGACTTGGCGGGGCGACAACAGCAATGGCAGTTCTCGAATCGAGCGGACTGTCAGCACAACCCAGGCAGCAGCCACGATCCAGCATGCCAACATGACCAATGCCCCGGACAACCATCCGGGATAAATGAACTTGGCGATCAGCAACGCGTTGACGACTGCGGCAAATGCGACGGACGCAGGCAGAGCCGACAACCGTCCGCGCCACCACAATTCCGACATCCCCGGCCACAGGCACGTCCAATAATGTTTCGCTTGGATCGACACGATTTCCATCGGATGACAGATACAAAATTTCGCGTCGGTGTAGCAAGTCGAAACGCGACGACCCAAGCGAGTGTCCGCCCGGTCGAGGGGAGTGGCTCATGTTGATGGACCCGGAAGCCTTTGCTGTCATCATCAGCAGCGTCCTCGGTGTTTTCTTGGTCATGGGCGTCGGTGCGGTATGCCGAATCCAGCACTGGCTGACTCATCAAGCAGATGTTTCGCTGGCCAAATTGACCGCGAAAGTCCTGCTGCCTTGTTTGTTTTTGGACCGGATCCTCGGTGATCCAACCTTGGATTCACTGGCGTCGGCGTGGTTGCCGCCAGTGCTTGGGTTTTCGATCACCACGTTCGGTTTTCTTGCCGCGTGGTACGTTGCCAAAACGGTCGGCCCCTGGGTGGGATTGAAAACCGATGCCCAGCAGCGAGCCTTTGCGCTTTGCGCGGGGATTTGCAACTACGGGTACATCCCACTTCCGCTGGCCCAGATCACTTATCCAAACGCGGAAGTCGAGATGATCTTGCACAACGTCGGTGTCGATATCGCGCTGTGGAGCGTTGGGATTGCGATTGTGACCGGCAGCAGCGGAAAGCAGCGACCGGAAAAGTCCGCGCGTCTTTGGCATCGCAATTGGGAGCGAATTCGTCCTGTTGCCACCAGTGCTCCTTTGATCGCCGTGATTGTCGCTTTGACTCTTCGTGCTAGCGGAGCGGAATCGTTGATCCCCGCATCGGTGATGCGTTCGGTGGGTTTGCTGGCGTCCAGTTCGATCCCGCTGGGGTTGTTGCTCAGCGGCGCGATTCTGGTGGATTTCTTGCGAGCGGCGGATTGGACGGGTTCGGCGCCGGTGATCGGATTGGCGGTTGGGTTCCGTCAGTTGTTCATGCCGGTTGTGATGCTGGGCATCGCGGCGGCGACCGTGACGGCCACGGACTTGAAGCAAGTCTTGTTGCTCGAGGCCGCGATGCCGTCGGCGGTGTTCCCGATTGTGCTGACCCGGCTTTACGAAGGCGACACAGCAACCGCTCTGCGAGTGGTGTTGTCGACTTCGCTGCTCGGGATCGTGTTGATCCCGGTTTGGATGGCGATTGGTGCGTGGTGGATGGCGGTTTGATTCGCGACCGCTGTCTACCAGCGAGCTTCCATTTGGCTGACGATTCGGTTCGCCAAGTCTTCAATGGCCTTTTGTGTGGCGGTGTCGATCGATTGGCCGGCTTCAGGAACAAATCGCTCGTCCTGACTGAAGAGAATCGTCAGGTCGTTCGTTGGAACGATGGAGTTCTTCATCAGCAACCGGCCCTGGCGGTCTGACCACGATGCCCGAACCTGGATGGCGGCATCGAGAGCACGCACGTAGTCGGCGTCGTTCTCGGTGAGAACGCGTTTGGTTTCGTCGATCACTTCACAACGCAGCACGGTGTCAGCAAGTGGATCGGCAGTGACCTTGTAAGGTGTTCGCAGTTCAATCTCTTTGTTCACCGCTTCTGTCAAGCGGACGCCAATGTCTTCGCGAAACGTTGCGTTGCGAATGACAGGCACATGCACCGTGCGAATGTTCTGGGGGAACAACGAGGCGTTGCCAAATTGATAAGGCGCGCAACCCGCGAGGTTCACCGCGATCAAGGTCGCGAGAACGCCGATCAGCATGGCAGGTGTGATTCGATGTGGGCGATGACTCATCGGTAGATCGACTCGTTGCGTTCGCCGGTCGAGGAATTGAATTTGGTTTCCAGCGGCGGTGACTGCCGGCTGTCCGGGAAGATTCGTTTGAGCACCATTGCGGTGACTCGTTCAGCAGGAGCGTCTGGGTAACCGGAGATGGCTTCCAGTCGCTCGCGGGCTCGGTCAGCAAAGGGCGTGTTGGGATAGTCACGCAGGATCTTTTGGTAGTGCAATCGTGCTGCGCCGTATTCCGAACGTTTCTCGCGAAAGATGGCTCGGGTGTCGAGTTTCTCTGCACGGCGGAAAGCGATTTCTGCTGCGGCGCGAGCAACCATTTCCGACGTCGCGGGATCTTGCAGTCGATCGGGGAAACGCTGGCGAGTTTGCTTGACCAATTTGTCGGCTTCTTCCAGCATCAACCCGCTGTACTGAGGACCTGCGAACAGTTCGAGTTTGCAGCGGATGCCCATCAGGTGAGCGTTGAAAAAGTGGTCGCTTTCAGGGAACGTTTCGCGAAGGTCGGTCAAGAACTCATCGGCGGTTTCGAACTCGCCCTGCCGCATGTATTCGACGGCGGCGGCCATGGTGGCGTCATCGGCCAGTCGTCCCGTTGGGTTGTCGTACCGGATTTGGTCGAGCACGCGGACGGCGTGCCCTTCGGTGTCCAGACGCGGGCGACTGGGGTCAAACAGGTTGAACTTGAACCAGTCGTCTTCGGTCGCTCTTTCCGTGTCAATCCAGTACTGCGAAATCGCGAAAGCTCTCGCGGCGGCTTGGTCGACGTGGCGGTTGTTGGGGAACTCTTTGTTCAGGCGTTCGTAGACGTCCGCTGCTTCGGGCAACTGATCGGAAAAAAACAGGCTCTCCGCTTGCATGAACATCGCGTCTTGTGCCAATGCCGTTCCTGGCTGAGCGTCGGCGGCGCGAGCGAAGATTTTTGCGGCTTGGGCGAAGTCCTTCTTTTCGGTGCCCTCGGCTTCAGCGTCACGCTGCGTTTGGTTGGCGCGGGCTGCGGCGGCACGGAACAATTGGTCTGCCTGCTGATACAATTCCCGAGCGCGTTCGGCGTTGGGTTGCTCACGCATGGTGAGGAAACGCAAGGCTCGGTCGGTCGTCTCTTTGGTTGAGTCCCAAAAAGCTTCTTGGGCCGAAAGAGAGTTCATCCCCAGCGATGGAGCAGCAAGAACAACGAGAGTGAGTAACAGTGAACGGCAAGACGTCACGAGAAGCTTCCTTCGGTCAAGTTCGAAATGACTCGTTGGAGATACTCAACTCGCTGGCTTCATCGCTAGTGCGAATCGAGCTTGCCGGGCAGGAATGCTTGCATTCGCGGAGTGTGTCCAATCAACGACTCAAGGGTGCGATTCAGCAGTCCACGCAAGTCTCGATAGACGCCGGGCGTCAGCGCAGGAATCAGGCTGTGCAACGGGAAGGTGGCCGAGACCAGAGACGTCGCGCTATGCTCAGGAGACAGCGGTGCGACTGACTGCTGTTCGCTTGGCCGCTGTTCGGCAGTGTTTTGAGTCGTGGCATCGTCTGCAGGGTCGCTGGCCAGTTTTCGCAGTGCGTCCAACGCGTCCCAACTGACCGTCATCAGGTGACTCTGAGCCGGGCGGCAGGTCTCGCAAACAACGCCACCCCCGACCAGCGAAAAGGTCGCTCGCCTTCGGCTTCGTTCCACTGCACGCCCGCAAACCGTGCAGCGGTCGGTCGCCGGCGAATGCCCTAGCAGCCTCAGGCACTGGGCGTCGAAGGCCAGCAGCGTTTCCGCGACGGGGCCATCGCCATCGATCATTCCCATCGCTGACAGGGTCATGTCGAACAATTCGTGGTGAGGATCGTCGTCATCGATCAGCAAACGCAGCATTTCCGCAATGTGGTAGCCAGCATTCAATCGGTCGAGCGAACGTTGGGCACCGCGAAAACGGCGGCGAAGTTTGGATTCGGTCAGCAAATCCAGCGTATCGCCTGGTTTATCGATCAACGTCACCGCGCACACGGACAACAGGTCCAGCGATCCTTCAAAGGGGCCCTTCAAACGCCGAGCTCCTTTGGCCAACCCGGAGATTCGTCCGAGGTCCTTCGTCAGCAAGGTCACGATCAGGCTGGTCTCGCTGAATTCCACCGTTCGCAGAACGATCGCCGTGGTGGATTGATTGCTCATCAATGCAGTGGGTTGGGGCCGACCCAAATTGGGTCATCGATTCAGCGAACAATTCAATGTAGCGAAATCAGGTCAAAGCAGCGGAATCAGGTCACCGATGAAGCCACTGCGAATGAGCGGTCGGCATCATCGCACGGACGAGCCGCCAAACGATCCGGCGGCACGGCGAAGTTTTCAGGCATTGTAGGGTACGAGTTGCGCCCGGAGGGAGTGCGAGGAACTTTGAAATACGCAGCCGTTACATGCAAATCCCATTACTCCTGCGCACCCCGTCCGGACGCAAATCGCTGCCACCAAACAAGTCCCCAACCGCGAGTGTATTCCTTTGGAAGACATACGGGGGTGCTTAGGAAACGAGTTCGGCCGCGACTTTGCGTAGTTTAACTAATGAAACATTTGGGGACACCTGCGCCCACCCGAAACATCGTATTTGTTCACGTTCGGGCGCGGATTGCAACCAAGTTTTTTCAGTGATGTCGTCAATTGGGCTGCAGTCCGCTGTGGAATCTCTCTCGCTCTCGTCCGGATCAACTGGACACTCTGGTGAAGATGGTCAGATTGATGTCACTTCGGCGGTTGGGAACGGAAGAGCGGTTGGGAACGGAAGAACTGCCCCGGGGTTCACGACCGGAACAGCGATGTGCATACTGCCAACTTCCCGTCCAATCCTGTTCTCTCAATCAAAG
>NZ_JBICHO010000038.1:0-10159 GCF_043100905.1 Rhodopirellula sp. JB055
CGATGGCTCCGAGCAACAAGACTTGGTCTTGTCGGCTTTGAAGGATGTCGAGGGCGTTGTCAATGTTGTCAACGAACTTGAAGTTCTCGAAGCAAAGATCTACAAGCCCAAGGCTGCTGCGATTGCAGCCGTTGAGCCTGCCGAAGCGTTCGACTTCAAGGGAGCTTTGGAAACCGAAGCTCAAGAAGTGGTTCCTGGTGAAGTTGCACCTGTCGCCGGTGAAGAAGCCGCTGACTCGCAAACCCGCACCGTTGCGGCTTGGGAAAACGCTGGCGGAGAAGCCGGTTCGGACGAAGCGATCACTCGTTCCGTCGCCGCTGCACTGGGCAAAGCAAAATCGGTTGGACACCTGAAAGATTTCGGTGTGGATGTCAACGCCTACGACGGGATCGTTGAAATCACTGGCGAAGTCGCTTCGGCATCGCAACGTGAACTGATCGCTGAAATCGCTCGCCACGCTCCTGGAGCACGCGGCGTTCGCGATCTGATGACCGTCAAGGCCGGCTCAAACCCTGGTTTGGTCGCAACGCCTGCTTCGCACCGCACCGGTGGACTGCAGCCATTGCCACCCGCCAACCGTGGTCAAGTCCAAGCTCGTCCCGTTTCGTATGGGCAAGCTGGCGGACAGATGATCAACGGCGAAATGGTTGTTCCCGGCAGCATGGTGACTCATGGTGCTGGCATGCAAGCAGCACCTGCACCGATGGCACAGGCACCTATGATGGGACAACCTGTTCCCATGGCACCTGCCGCACCTGTCGGAGCACCTCGCTACGATTCGCCTAACCTGCCGAACTACGCATGGCCTGGCTACGCAGCGTATCCAAACTACGCCGCATTGTCGTACCCACAACAGTACAGCCCATCGGCATTCCCATACATCGGACCTTTCTACCCCTACCCACAAGTTCCTTTGGGATGGCGGAAAGTGTCGCTCGAATGGGACGACGGCTGGTGGTTCTTGGACTTCACTGACAAGTAGTTCAGTCAAGTCGTTGAGACACTTGATCCAGCGGGTCACTTGACCCAAACGAATCAACGAAAAACCCTCGCAAGTTCTCTTGCGAGGGTTTTTTCGTTGGACACTCGTAGGCGGAACGCTTGAAATCAAGGAGTGAGGGAACTGTCACGCCGCAAAGGCATCTGAAATGGAGATGGCCAGGGGGAGGAATCAGACGCCTGTTCATCGCCATTTCATAAACATCGTGAAAGTTTCTGACTGATAGAATCGTGTTGCAGTGCATGACTCTCGATCGCGGTGTATTCACTCGATCCATTCTTGATTTTGGTGATTGGAATGAAGGGAAATTCCCTTTTGAAACGTTCGATGTTGTTCTCCATTGGGCTCCTGTGTTTTGGCGTGCCGACGCATGCTCAATTGCCCAGCGGATTGACGCCTTCTGCGATCGCGGATGGTGCCAAAGTCGTGTTGGCCGCACGAGCCGAGGAGGCCCCAAGAGCGAGCGAAGTTCGTGAGTGGCAATTGGAGGATAGTGGTCCGGTTCAGGGACGGCTCATTCAGTGGATCGGCCCAGACAACTGGATCCATCTCGAAGTACGTGCCCGCAGAATCCAGTCGTTTACATTGAGGCAGTTCAGCGAATCCGATCGAGAATTCATTGAGAAGACATTGGAGCCTTGGCGGTCGCTGGTGGATCGGCTTCGCGAGGCGTTTCCTATTCGCGATGCCGGTGGCAAAGCGTGGATGCAAGGTGACCGGGAGCTCAACAATGCGTCTCTGTTGTTGGTCGAAGACGACATCTCGTATTGGAACATTCAACAGCAGTTGATCGCCATTCCGCTGGCGTCATTCCGGGGCGAACAACGCGATCTGATACGCGAACGTCTGAACGTTCTCGACAAATTGTCGAATTGGCAGTCCGCAGTTCCTGGGATCGAGTTTCGAGCGGCGCTACTTGGCGAAGTCGACGATGCATTTGTCTTTGGACGCATTTGGAAGCCATACGCTTCGCATCCCGTGATGGCTCGATTTCGTGTGCGCAAAAGCATGCTTGCGGAAGCTGATCGCAAACGAGCGGCGGATTGGTTGCAGACTGGAAAAGTGAAACAGGTACCGGGCCTCGAGCATACCGATCTTTGGTGTTGGCCTGGGCGACTGGGGATGCTCGGACCTGGGAAGCCGCTTGAAATCGTCGAAGATGAGTCGGATCCCTCTAAGAGCAAGGTTTCATGGTTCGTGCCTGATCATCGGCCTGAACGGGCTCGATTCCGAAAGTTCCGGATCAAGCGTTGGGAGTCGCTCGGTTCGTTCACCGGTCCATCGGAATTGGATCTGCGGCGTGTGCTCATGGAAAGGAAAATGAATGAGCTCGATGAAGAGGTTACTCCTGCACAAATCGCCAAGTCTTGGGATGAACGGCGGCGAAAACTGGTTGATTCTGATCCGTTTCGCTACCTCAACACGTGCGGGGCTTGGCGACTCAAAGACACCGCGTCCAATACCCGATTCACGGCGACGCTGATTGGCGAAGAGCACCCGTATTACGTCTATCGGTTCGATGCCGAAAACTCGACGGTCGCCATCTTGAAAGCCGAATTGATGGAACCTTGGAGAGCGGCGGCTGAACAAGGCGTCCTGGGGCTGAACGAGTATTTCGAGGCTCACCCCAAGGAAAAACGCCCCTCTTTGCACGCGGAGTATTTCCTCGTCCGACGTTCCCATTCCATGGTGTTGGCGATCAAACCATTGGAGATGTCGAACGAGACCTCCTTGAAGGTCAAAATGGCCAGCCGTGACACGCCGGTGGGGTTGCCAGTCGATCAACTGCATTACATCGATGCGATGGAAATGAAGTTGATGATGCTCGAAGCCGATCCAAACGCATCGACCAAAGGACTGCCGGAGATTGCGAAAACCTCTCGCTAGGATCGGATCCAGTGGATCAAATTGCAGGAACACTTTGAGAAGAAGACGATCTTTGGAATGCAGCTTCCCTCCGCGAAAGCGATGGAAGACTGGTTGGTGAGCTGGAGTCAACCACCTTATAAGACGCAAGTTGGTTTCGAGGGCGTTGTCGTGGGGAAGCACCTTGATAGTTGGATCATGCGTGACGGGACAGTCGATTTCCTGGTTGACAGAGAACTTCTGACGGACCACGCCAACGAACAAGCTTCCCAGCAATGGCAGACTCTGAAGGAGCAGTTTCCAAATCAAGCCATTCCGATCGCGGTTCCCAGTCTGCGAATCTACGGGTTGATGGGGAAGCAAACATTGTCGCCGGCCGAGGACCCAAGCTGGAACGACAACGACGAATTCCAGTTCACCGATCGAGAAGGAAAGCGTCAAGCGATTCCGCATTCCGCTTTTTCCCATCTGGAAAAACTCGAACTGGATGTGCAGTTGCGTTCGGAGACTGAAGTTCGACGCACCATTTCGACGGGGGATGAGTACGCCGCGACGCAAGCAGTCAATGAGTTTCAGGAGGACCTGCGACGAGAGTTGGAGGAAGAATTGCGGAACCTACCGGCTCTGCCGAGTATCCACACTTGGAAGTTGATCGAATCAAAAGAGTTGTTGCAGGGTGATTTCGATCGTTTTGATGGCGAGGACGTGATCTTGCATGGCATCGATGGGGATCACTTTCGCATCGCACGCCAGTTGTTCCACGAGGCTGACTTGAAGCGGATGGAAGAGAAAACCGCAGAGTTTCAAGAGCAAGGGAAATTGGGAAAGACGAAAGGGCTGGATCCCTCCACGGTCTCCAAACGAGTGATTCGTCGAGCGGATGGGTGGACGACACGGCCCGCCACGCCGGTCCGCGCGAATCGCTACTACATCGATTTCGAGGACGAGAACGAATCCATGATTCGTTTGTCTTTGGATGAACTTCATCCGGTTGACGGACCGAAGTTGCGGGGTGAGTTGTACCGTCGTGAACATGGTATCGAGTGGGACGATCAGGTGGATGAGCGGTTGGCTCAACCTGTCACCGAAGACGAAATCATTGCTCGGCCAGCCACGCTGGATGCGGAATATCGCGAGCGGTTGGAATTGCTGCGTCGTGGCTTCTCACGCCAGTGGAAAGAGACACGCTTGGCACTCAGTCCCGGGCAGACGGTGCTGCAGATGTCAGTGGACGGATCGTTCCTCTTGATTGCAGGAAACGATCCTGCCGTGGTGGATCGAAGTGGGAGCATCGTCCATCGAATCCCAAGTCGCTTGGACGGTCAGCACCCGGTTTATCTGTCGCCGGATGGCAATCGATTGATCGGTTTTGAAAGTGGAGTGCTGACCCTTTGGGATCTGCAGCAGGGGATTAAATCGGCGAGCTACCAAGCGGTGAAGCAACCCTTGGCTTCGGCGCAATCGGCCGATGGGGATCGAATCTTCTTCACAACCCACGATGGGTGGATCTACTTGTTGGATTTGGCATCGTTGGAAGTCAAGCAATCACGCATCGAGTTGCTCGACGGGGAACAAATGACTTCCGAGCTATGGTGCTCTCGCGACGGTGCGAATTTCATCGCGACCAGCAATCAAAACATGTACCTGTTGAAGGTCGATGAAACCACGGGAAAGATTGCGAATCAAGCTCAACTGACGAGGCTTCCGAAGGTCCGCGTACTGGCGGTCTTGGACCAAAGGGCTTGGGTTAGCACGGACGAGAAACCTTGGGCAATCGACTTTGGGGTCGAAGAGGGAGAGGTGGTCCATGCCACTCGTCGGCTGAGCATCGTTCCTTACTGGATGGACAACGTTCCCGGCGAAGAAGGACTCTCGCTGATCCGAGTCATGGGGATGCTTCCAGGTTTGGCGGGCTCGACCGATCCTTTTGCCTTCATCGCGAACTTCGATTTGAACGGCGATCGGATGGGGATGGTTGAGTACGTGAACTGTGACTTGACTCAACCGGTCATGATCGCGGCGCGCGGAACGGCGATGGTATTTCGTCGAGGTGATGAGTGGATTCATGCCGCCGCTCCGGAACGCATTCCAGCGTCTCGGATCCTTCGAGTGTTGGCGGAGAATCTGGTGGACCGCGACCAGATCGACCAATTGGACGCTGCGTTTGCCTATTTGCGAACACCCGCGATCGCGGCGGTCAGTGAGTATCCCGATGAATTGAGTGAGGAGTTTCTAAGTGCGCTGGGCATCGTGTCCAAAGAATATGGCTGGGTGCACGGCGGCGATGCTCGAATCCGCAAGGAGTTGTGGCTGAAGCGAGCCGGAGAACGGATGCCGCGGTCCGTCGTGATTCCGATGCTGCGTGCTCAGCATCACCGCGACCTGGCTTGGAAGGCTCGCGGAACCGGTTTTGTGAACACGGTTTCGAAGGATGGCATGCGAGTTTTTCATGAACAGTTGGGTGTCGCACTGGAACACCTCAAACCGCTCTTGAAGAAGCAGCAACCCGCTACCCGTGTGTTCTACCTTGCGATTGGAATTTCAATGGGATTGTCTGCGCCCAAGAGTGCCGTGGGCGAGCTCACCCGGCGTGCCATGCAGACACCTGCGAAGGGAAGTTTGTCGGTACACTCCTCGGCGGTGACCTATTTGTTACCGCGTTGGTATGGCAACCCCGGTGATTTCGAAAACTACATTGAGATGGTTTGCGATCAATTAGGCGGTGCCGAAGGCGATGCGATGTACAGTCGGTTGATGGTCAGCACGGCTCGCTTTTACCCTCGTGGACAACCCGCCAGTGATTTCATGCGAGTCGACCCCGAACGGGTGTTGGCGGGAATGGATGCGTACTACGCCAAAGAAAAGACAAGCGTCCATTGGTTCGAATTGGCAGAAGAGTTCTTCCAGCGGGAAGCGGATGCCGAGCGACTGTCCAAGCTCCGGCAGTTGATACAACGTCACCGGATCTATTTGGGAAGGTGATCGTGGAATGGTGGTGTGCCTGACTCCAGCGGACGCTGAAGACACTTGATGCTCGCACCGCATTGCAGTCGGGCGAGTTTGAGTATGAGATGAGCAAGGCTGATTCTGAAAAGACGGTGAAGTGGAAGCAGAAGGGGCTGTGTTGCTACGATGACACCGAGTCTACGACGTTCCACTATCTGGAACACTTCACGGAGGAGGACATCAAAGAGGATCGAGACGCTTCCTTTCGCGGCGGAGGCAACTTTCGATTGCCGCCTGAATTGTCGTTGTTCTGCCGAACGGAGACACAGAAACCGAGATGGATCACTGTTGACAAGGATTCTATCAAGAAGGAAGTTCGACCCTTTGATTTTCGTGCCTTTGGGTTTGGTCTGTTTGGCGACTTCGACAAGAAGATGTCTTACTACAGAACGGTATTTGCATGCATGGACTATGGGAAAGGAACGGTGACAATCGTTGAGCCTGGTGATCCACAGCACCCAGCTCTGCGAAGAAAATCCATCCAAACTTTTAATGCGGGTGGTCTTGTCATGTCCATTGACACGGAGAGAGGCCACTGGCCAATACTGGCTGTACTCGATCAACCCGCGGCGAAACGGAACGCGGATGGGAAACTTGTTGTAGACGGGGAGAAACGAGTTTTACTTTCGAGGTGTGAGATCGACTTGATTGAGGTGGACGGCGAATGGGTCCCGCGCCGCGCAACTTATTCAAATGGTCGCGATGAATATAAAATTCTATTAACGTGGAAAAGTGTCAACGCGAAGCCTGGTGAGATCGTGTTTTCAGACGAACGGTTTCTTCGTTTGATGGAAAGTGAGGAACGGATTGATTGAGAAGAGAGCGTGTCGTGACTCGAACTCGTGATGGCTCAATCTTCATTGGGTGCGTGTTCCCAAGTGGTCGCCCATGCGAGCGTAGAGTTCGCGGTGTTGGCGCGAGTATTCGATGAGGTCGGCATCGAATTGGATTCGGCCGGGTTCGAACAGGACCATGGTGGAGGAGCCGCCAAACCGGAAGTAGCCTTTTTCGTCGCCCTTTGAAATGCCTTGCCCGGGTGAGTAGGTTTGGCAGATGCTGCCGACACAGGTGGCACCAATCTCCAGCACCAGTACCGTTCCAAAGGAGTCCGTCTCGAGCTGTGTGAGGCAGCGTTTGTTGCTGGTCAGGATGTGAATGTTCTGACGCAGGGCAATTGGATTGACCGAGTACAGCGGCCCGTTGATCAAGCGACTCTTACCGGGGACGCCCGCTGCGGGAAAGTGAAAACGGTGGTAGTCTACCGGACACAGTCTCGAAAGCAGCAGGCTGCCGCTCGCGTAGCGGTTTGCGAGGGCGGAATCTTGCAGCAGCGTTGGCAGATCAAACATCTCGCCTTTGACAAACAGCCCTTCGCATTTCGAAAGATCGGGAACGCAAAGATGCCGACCGTCGGCTGGGAAAACCACCGAGTTCGGATCCGCATCGATCGGGCGAGCCTCAGGTTTCAGCTTGCGAAAGAAGAACTCGTTGAAGTTGGCGAACTCATTCACGTCACGCACGAACTCACTCGCGTCCAGTTCATAGTCCTCAATGAACGGAGCAATCTTTTCACGCGTCTTGGGCTGGTCCATTCTCCAACCGTACCAATGTGAGAACAGCGTTCGCTTCACGACCAGCGAAAGCGAAAGGCGTCCGGCGAGGGTGCCGTACGTCCATCGCAATGCTTTGTCGCCATACACCTTTTCGATGCGGTCTTCGTCGGTGTATCGGTCGTGATAGACGATTTCATCCATGAGCGGTTCTTGTTTGAATGGTAGTGGACGAGGCCACGAGTCCGGTCGTACGACCCACGCGTGGGACTCTTTGCTTTGTCCACTACAAGAGTAGAGTTGCGATGGATCAGCGTGGCAACTGATCCCAGTTGATCTGCGGCTGCTGGTCGGCGGTGGATTCTCGATCGAAGGTCTGATTCAGATCCACGGACTCAGAAAAGAAGCCGCAGTTCTTTAAGAAGAAGTGGTCGTCTTGGCTTCCGCCGGCATAGTCCAGCCGGTGTCGACCGCGGGCGGTGTTGTCGCCGGTGAACTTGGCTCGCGTGATTTCGTGCCACTTGCCGTTCACATCGCACACCCATTGGTTGCCGTAGTGGGCCGATCGTTGCAGGTGGCCTTGTTCAGGTGAGAAGTTTTCGAGGAAGGAGTGGAAACCGGTCAGATGCTTGTCAGTCTTGGGGCGTCGGAAGGTCGCGACCAATTGCCATTCACCCTTCGCTTTGTCGCCGAACCAAGACGTGTACAGCGTGTTGCCATTGCCATCGGGTTTGACTTCGGTCAAGAAACGGTACGTCTTGCCGGCTTCCCATGGGTAGCGAAAGAAACTTTGTCCGCCGGAGCCTTCGTTGCCAAAGTCCTTGGCGATGACGTCGTCGCCTTTTGCAAGCGTCTCGACTCGGTCTTCGTCAGGAATCTCATTGGGGTTGTCCGTGCGGAAAGGGCTCCAGATTGAAAACAGAACTCGCCGTTCCGTGGGACTGTTGACCTGCATGCCGAAGTAGCCTTCGCCGAAACCGTTGGCCATGAAGTAAGTGCCCAGTTGGTCTTGGCCGACCGGGACCGTGATCTCGCTGTAGGCGTACGTCAGGTCCGTGCCTCGTGGCAATCGGTAGGAGAGGTGGACCGAAGGTCCGCGGCGTCCCCAATAGAACATGTTGCCATCGTTCGTTTGGACATAGTCGAGTTGCAGGTCGGCGTCGGCGGATGTCACTACCAGGTCCGTGATTTGTGCGGATCCGGAAGGGTTGCCACCGGCCGCCGGCGCGAGTCGCAGGTCGACCCGAACGTAGCCCGCATTCTCGACCTGAAATTCGCCGAGCGGGTAGGTCGTGGCGGATCCAGGTTGCAGATCGCAGGAGAGCTTGGTTTCCTCGATGGTTGCAAGGATTGTCGCGGGGCGATCGCTTGCGTTGCCTTTCAGTCCCAGTTGAAGCGTGTCTGCGTCATCGACGTGAAAGTAGACGGAGTGGACTTCGCTCGAATCGCGAAGCCGCAGGGAACCACTGCGTCGCATCGACCGACCGCCGGGTTCAGGCTGAGTGCGGAAGGCGTTGCCCGCCACCGGCACGGACCATTCTTTCGCGGAGGTGAGTTCCTGCGAGGTCAGGAGGATGGCAAGGCTGATCAGGAGCGGTTGAAAAACGAGTCGGCAAATCATGGTGTGGGTCTGGTGAGACGGGCGTGGACAGGAACCAAGGAGTCTTTTCGCGAGTCGGGGAAGAGGCTTCGTTGAGCCCGCCACTCTTTCGCTCCGGCGGATGGTCTCGCGGCATTCGAACCTATCCCATATCGAAACCATCCTGCAAGCAGGTGGGAAGGTGCTGGGAGCAGGGGTTTTCGAACTGCATCGGGCAAGCCACCATGGTGGCCGAAGCTGGCGAGCGACTTTCGACCTCCGCCAGGCCCCCTTACCACCCCACGACGGAACACAACCCAAGAGACCATCATGGCCACTGCAAGTGCACGACATATTCTCGTTGAAACCGAAGAAGCCTGTCAGGATCTGAAAGATCAGATCGAAAAAGGCCAGGATTTCGGTGCCATTGCCGCAGAGTTTTCCTCCTGCCCGTCCGGCAAATCCGGCGGAGCGTTGGGAACGTTCAGCCCTGGCCAAATGGTCAAAGAGTTTGACGAAGTGGTATTCAGCGGTGAACTGGGCAAGGTTCACGGCCCCGTCAAGACTCAGTTCGGTTACCACTTGATCGAGATCACGCAGCGCGTCGATTGATTCGAGAGGCGATCCCATGATCAAGACGTTTGGACAGGCTTATAAGTTTGTGCTGAAGAGCAAGGTTTGCACCGTCTTCGGCAGCAAGAACTCGCCGTACCCGTCGTTGTGGGACAACACCGATTTGTCGGAAGACAAACCCAAGGCGGGCGGTTGGAGCCCCAAGGTGACGGCCGTCTGGGATTGGAAGACACGTATCCCGCAAACCTATCCCGCGGAAGTTTTCTACGGGAAGGTGCGCGGCGGGGACGCGGTGTTGATGGAAATGCAGCACTTTCGTGAAGTGCATTATGCCGAGGCGTACCAGCCCGTCCACGAACTGGATGTCCTCTGCCAAGAAATCTTTGAGCTGATCCGTTTGGAAGCGGATTACACCGGACCGCTTCGCAAGCGTGCGGTCGAGCGATTGGCGTGCACGAAAAGCCAATTCGACACGGCACTCAAAAAACTGCAAATCAGTTTGAACGTCGTGCGTTCCAACGACCCGAAGATGAAGAACGACTTCTGGTTGCCGATGCGAGAAGTCCATCTCGATCTCGTGCAACA
>NZ_JBICHO010000039.1:0-11443 GCF_043100905.1 Rhodopirellula sp. JB055
CTCAGCGAAACGGGATCTATGACATGATTCGCAACGAAGCCCCCGACTACGGGCATCGCTACACGCCGGAAGAATACGCCGTGACGTTCGAACGCATCGGCGGAATGGACAATCGCGAGGTGATCATCCCAGCCGTGCTGAAACAGGCAGGCTACAAAAGCGGAATCTATGGCAAATGGGACCTCGGTGCCCTGCGCCGAATGCTGCCCACTTCGCGTGGATTCGATGATTTCTACGGCTTCGTCAACACGGGCATCGATTACTTCACGCACGAACGTTACGGCGTCCCCTGCATGGTCCGCAATCTCGAACCAACGGTGGAGGACAAGGGCATCTACTGCACCTACCTGTTTCAACGCGAGGCGCTGCGGTTCTTGGATGAACATGCGGGTGAAGAACCGTTCTTCTTGTACGTTCCCTTCAACGCGCCGCACAATTCGTCGTCGCTTGATCCAACGATTCGCTCCTCGGTGCAAGCCCCAGATCGATTCAAGGCGATGTATCCATCGGTTGAGCCGGAAACCCGAATCACCGACCGCTATCGCTATGGCACGCCCGCAACGGTCACGACACCACAAGCTCGTCGTCGGGACTACCGGGCCGCTGTCACGTGCATGGACGCCGCGATTGGTGAGATATTGGATCGCTTGGAAGCCAAGCAGATCCTCGATGACACGGTGGTCGTGTTTTTCTCTGACAACGGTGGCAGCGGAGGCGCTGACAACTCGCCCTTGCGAGGCCACAAAGCTCAAACCTGGGAAGGCGGCATCCGTGTGCCTTGCATCGTTCGTTGGCCGGCAGGAAAGATCCCGGCCGGTGCGGTGAACGACGAATTCCTGACCAGCCTGGAGTTGCTGCCGAGCTTTGCAGCCGCAGCGGGTGTGGAACCACCGTCCGACGTCGTCCTCGACGGATTCAATTGGTGGACCACACTTCGCGGCGAATCCAAGTCTCCTCGCAAGGAAATGTTTTGGAAACGTCGAGACCAAATCGGTGCACGGGTTGGTCAATGGAAATGGGTCCAAATGGGTGACCAGAGCGGTCTGTTCAACCTCGATGAAGACATTGCCGAAAAGAACGACCTGTCCCAATCAAACCCCGAGATTCTTGCGATGGTCAAAGAACGCTACACAAATTGGCTGCGCGAGATGGAAGCCGCCGAACCTCGTGGTCCCTTTCGTGATTTTTAAGCAGGCGGGCAAACCTCTCTCTAAAGACACTCAGAGACACAAAGCCCATCGACCCCAGTCGATAGACTTCGTTGGCAACCGACTCGTCTTGACAGCAAACCAACCACGGACCAACGCGCGTCTCCATCGAACGGTTCTTCTGGCCCATCAAACGTCCGCTCGGGCAAGGGGCACTCTTCTGGTGGCATCTGGACTCGCAGCCGGCGAGTAATGAAAAGATCAGGAAAATTTCCAAATTTCCTCCGGAACCATTGCGGGTCCGGTGTACTTAATCCCATTAGAAGTGGAACAACGTGCATCAAGCGTGCCTTGATCAGAGTTGCCTTATCAACCACTCCCGGCACCACCGTCGAACTCTCGACGTCAGCATTCACTGGTGCTGTCTTTTCGCAAACAGCTCTCGGGGAGAGTCTTATGAAAAAGATGCGCAAATACGGTTTTACATTGGTAGAACTCCTGGTGGTCATTGCCATCATCGGCGTCCTTGTAGGTTTGTTACTACCTGCCGTGCAAGCGGCTCGAGAAGCAGCTCGACGAATGAGCTGCAGCAATAACTTCAAGCAAATCGGACTTGCACTTCACAACTACCATTCGGCTTACAACAAGCTTCCCGCTCAAAAGGGTGGCACCAACAACACCAACGATGGATCGCTCGGTGGCAACCAATTGCGTCTTGGTTGGCTGCCCGCCATTCTTCCGTTCATTGAACAACAAGGCTTGTGGGAACAAATCAGCAACCCCCTGTCGATCAATACTGACGGGACGCTTCGCACAGTGCCTTGGCCCGGAATGGGGCCAGCACCATGGCGAAGCGACTACACACCTTGGATCACGGAATTAGCATCGCTTCGTTGCCCCAGCGATCCAGGAACCGGCCTACCCGCACTCGGCCGAACCAACTACGCCGCCTGCCAAGGCGATGCTGTCGAATATGGCGAAGTCGGTGCTTGGAGCGGTTCCAATCCGCTTGTCATGAATTCCGGCTATGCAGAACAAATCCGCATCTCCGGTCGCGGCATGTTTGTCGCTCGCCAATACAACGCCTTCCGTGATGTGTTGGACGGTTTGTCGAACACGATCGCAGCTGGCGAAATTGCGACCGACTTGGGGGACCGCGATATCCGAACCGCTCCCATCGACGGCCCCGGATCCGCTATTTTGCGAGACAATCCCTCGTGGGCTCGAGACAACGACAAGATCGATCCTGAACGACCACAATTTTGGCGTGCCGGTGAAAACTTGACGACCGACAACTCCGCTGGCGACGGCGCCCGCGCAAGCTGGGCACGAGGGTTCCACTGGGCCGATGGCGAAATGCAACACTCGGGCATGAACACCATTCTGTCACCCAACAGCGAAACCGTTTCCCGGACAACCGCCGACAGCACCTGGGGCATGTACCCTCCCAGTTCGCGACACCAGGGCGGTGTTCACGTCCTGATGGGCGACGGAGCGGTGAAGTTCATCACGGATTCAATCGAAGCCGGTAACTCGCGTGCTCACACGGTCTACAAAGCTCACAGCCCAAGCAACGCGGGAACGCAGAGCCCCTACGGTTTGTGGGGTGCTCTTGGCACCAAAGCCAACAAGGAAACCGTGTCGCTCGACTCAATCTGATTGTCGATCAAGCGACCTGTTCACCGCACGGAAAACGAAAAGCGTTGTTGCGTCGCAGCAACAACGCTCTTTCCCAATCTTGTCACCCTCATTCTCTCATACGGAACTGAACACTCATGTCCCGAACTCAACCTTCCAACCGGTCGTTCGCCTTGCTTTCGTTGATCGCTCTCTCACTGTTTTGCATCGGATGCGACAGCAGCGAATCAACCGTCATCCAGCAACCTGCTGACGCAGCACAAGAAATGGAAGACTATGAATCGATGATGAATTCATCTGCGAAAGAACCATACGGTAAATAGGGCTCACAACCGCCCAACCGCCTCCGAACAACATCAAACGCTGGATCCGAACATGGTTCCAGCGTTTTGCATGGAGTGACCACATTCGATCAAATCCTCAACGCGGTCCGAAATTGGGTCCGTGACCAAACCGGTCATGGCACTTGCGGTAACCATCCTCGATCGACAAGGCAAATTGTCTCTGCAGAATGCTACGTGTTGCGAATCAGATCGGCAGGAATAATCAAGCTCACCCCCGTGAGCCGTTTGGGCGTTCGGCCCGGTTGTGAGTGAAAACCGTGGCTAAGCCAACGGCTCACAGATCCAATGCCCCCCGCGTACTCGCTCAGCAACGCAATCACGACTGCCCCGAGAAGTTCGTTCAGTCTTTGGCGACCGCATTGGGACTGACTTTCAGATCCGATTTGGTCAAACCGACAGGACCGTCTAGCTTGCCTTTCAAACGTGTCGATGCAAACGTGGCTTTCGCCAAGCCGACGTTCAGTTTCAAATCCGCGTAGGTGTACTCCTCCTTCAATTCGGGTGATTCACCTTCCTCGGTGGGCCAATCGTAAACTTCCAAGCGAATCGGCACGTGCAGCTCATCGTCGATGTAGGCGTTGGCTCGATGGAACGTGACCCCGTCCTCTTTCATGGGGTGAACGATTTGAATGTGAGTGGCTGGGCGCCCCATCACTCGAGCTTTTCGAAAGTACGTCACTTCGGTGTTGCCACCGGTCGGATCGTTCTCCATGTCGAATTCGATCAACCCGATCAAACGCTTCATGATCTTGTCAAAACCGATGTCCGTGATCGGGTAGTTGCTTTGCTCTTTGGCCTGACGCCCGTGTGGGTCAATCGACAACACCAAGTAACTCAGTGCACCGCCGCCTTTTCGCACACGGGCTTTTCCTTCATTCTCGCCTTCGATGTAAAGGACTCGGCGATCGCGGAGCGTACGCGGTGATTGATACTGCAGAAAAACGGACAACGGCGAAACGTCGCCTTGCTCATCGGCTTGTTCCACTCTGACCGCAATGTCCATGATTTGAGGCCTTTGCAGATCGCCATCAATTCGTTCTCGCTTGATGAGCTTGCAACTGTAATCGCTGACATGCTGGCGAATGTACGTCGCATGAGACTGCGCAAATGCCAACGCCCAACCCAATGGATGGTCATCCACCGGAACCGCCAATGGTTGGTTGTCTTGATCGGCAGCAATTCCCTTGGTGTGCATCATCGGAACCAAGGATTGATTTTTTGAAAATGCAGTTGCCGGTGCGGTGGCTGACATCTGCTGAACAACATCCTGTTCGTCCAACCCCAGTTCGGCGATCGCTTGCTCGGCCAACTGGTCACTGGAATCTTCGATCGCGATTTTCTGAACTGCAACACGATCATCTGCCTCAGCGTTGTCGCTGACGTGCCGACGGGCTGGCGTTGTCTCGTCAGCACGAACCGAGTTTGCGTTGAAGAACGATCCTGGGGCGACGCACGACAGCATCAGCGCCGATGCGCCGAGGCACAAGAATCGAGAGCGGAGGGTCAGCGGTAGCGTTGGCATGGAAGATGGCTCCAAATGGCGGTCGAAAGTCCGTTCGTTTCCGGTGGTGCTCGTTCAGCCCAAGCGGCGATCCCCGTTGGTGCACGAAACGTGCCGAATGCATGCAAAATTCAAAGTTTCAGATTAGCGGCGGCCAATCTGGAAACAACAGAAAAGCCCCAATCTGCTCTGGAAGGAAAGTGTTGGTGCCTGGATCGCCGGAAAAACCCGCATAGCCTTCCTACCATTCCGTCCCGCAAAACCGGAGTCATTCTCAGTTTCACGACGCTCCCATCATCGCTCGCAGGGCAATCAACCAGAACACTTGGTTCGAGGCTGCTTTCAAATTGACATCCTCGGATTGCATTCTGAGACGCCCGCGTGAAACGAAACGTGAAACTCTCGGACCACCAGCGCCCTGAAAAACTTCTACTGCCGCTTGTAATGGTTACCTCCGCAGTGTCATCCTTTGGGATCGCATACGTTCAACCAATCGCACTTCCACGTTCTGTTTCCCCAAGGCATCCATGGGCATCGTCATCCCACTCGTTCTGATTTTCCTCACCTGCCTCGTCATTTGGCGAGCCTGCGATGGATTTGAAATCGCGAGCGAGTACATCGGACGCAACCTTTCCGAAGGTGTTCGCGGCGGCACGATCAATGCCATCTCCAGTTCCATTCCAGAACTCTTCACAACGCTGATCGCACTGTTTGTGCTTTCCGACCGAGACGGATTTTCGATCGGCATCGGGACCACGGCAGGAAGCGCGTTGTTCAACGGCATGATCATCCCCGCGGTTTGCATCCTCAGCGTGGTCGGCTTTGTCGTAATGGGAGTCCGTGTCACCTCGGTCAACGTTTCCACTCGCGTGCTTCTCCGCGATGGGATCTCGCTGATCATCTGCGAGTTCATTCTCATCCTGTTGATCAACGGAGAACAACTTCATTGGTGGCAAGGGTTGATCCTGATGTTGATGTACGGGAGCTACCTCGCCTACATGTTGACGACGATGAAGCCTTCTGAGTTGTCCTCTGACGACGACGAGCAATCGGATGATGAAGACGAAGAGGACGATGAGTCCCCACGTGGCGCCATCGCCACCTTGTTCTATTGGATCTCCGGAGGGCCGCTCTTGGATCTAGAACGATGGTTCGTCAAAGACCACCATCGCGAACAGATGAAAGAAGAAACTTGGAATGGTTGGGGATTGCTTTTGACCAGCACGGGAGTCATCGCGATGGCCTGCTGGACATTGGTGCTGGCGTGCGAGTGGCTCGGCAGCGGCCCGGCCAACGTTGAAAATCCATCGTACGAACTGCTCGGGCAGACCTTCGAAGGCCTGGGCATGCCCGCCATGTTCGTCGCAGTCATCTTTGCATCGATGGCGACCAGCGTCCCTGACACGGTCATGTCCATTCGCGATGCTCGTGATGGTGACTACGACGATGCGGTGGCCAACGCCCTGGGCAGCAACATCTTTGACATTTGCTTCGCACTCGGATTTCCATTGTTCCTGTTCACGCTCATCCACGGCCCCATCGCAATGGAGCCCGAAATCGCGGCGCAAAGCGGGGAACTGCGATTGTTTCTCTTCATCCTGACGATCATCGGTTTTTTGATCTACTACATCGGCAAACGTGGTGTCGCGGCGGACGGAACCAAGTATGTGGAAATGAAGCGAGGCAAAGCGGTTGCGTTGCTGACGATGTATGGCCTGTTTGTCGTCTACATCCTGGCCCACGAAAACGATGTCGAAATGGTCCACCGGATCTCAGATCACCTGCAAACCTTTCTGAAAATGCTTCCGACGATCGGCAACATTGTTTAACCCGCACAGTCCAAACCTTCTCGAAACCTGAATCGTCAACTCACTTGTTGTAGACTGATTGGCCGTGTTTTTTCGCCCGCGTTCCCTAAAAGGAAACGTGGCTCCGTGACGGAATGAATCACCTACAGAGAGTCGCTCGAGTTGACCACTTGGAAGCCACGTTCGTTCATCTTCGCGGCGGCATTGATCGTCGCCGCGCGAGTCATCGCGACTGAGCCAGTCTTCGCCGAAGTCCCGGCCGACGTGCTCGCGTCGCTGAAAAAGCACTGCACTGAGTGCCACGGCTCCGACTCAGCGGAAGCCAACCTGAGGATTGATCAACTGACCGGCGATCTCACCGATCGCGAAAACGCGTTGAAATGGATTGAGATTCGCAACGCGATCAACTTGGGCGAGATGCCTCCTGATGGCGAACCGCCACTTCCCGTCGATGTCATCTCGCAAACATCCGAGTGGGTCTCAGGCGAGTTGCGAGAATTGGAACGCTCGCAAAGTCGATCCGACAAACAAGTTCGGCTGCGTCGATTGAATCGGCATGAGTACACGCACACCGTTTCCGACTTGCTGTCGATGAAGTTCCCAACCGGCGAAAGTCCACTTGACACATTACCGCCCGATGGCACCGCAGAAGGTTTCGACAAAGTCAGCACTGCCTTGATGGTCGATCCTTCGCTGATGACTCACTATTACCGAGTCGCGCGCCGAATCGCGGACCGAGCGATTGTGGATGGCCCACCGGAATACCCGACCGAAACGATGCGGCTGGAGTTTGAGGAAATCGCTGACAGTCATGCGATCGGATATCTCATCACACGTCGGGGTATGAATCCGGTTCCCGGTGGGCTGCAATTGATCGAAGGCAGCACGCGGTCTTTTGGGATGCTTCGTTACCCGGGTCGCAAGGACAACAACGTCGCACCAACCAATGGTTTCTATCGGTTCACCATCCGTGCCGGTGGTGCCCCGGGCGTCGACGGCGAAGTGCCGCGAATTCGCTTGAAACACAACCATCCCGATGACTCCATGCAAACGATCATGGAGTACGACGTGACGGCACCTTGGGACACTCCCGCCGATACCAGCGTGACGATTCCTCGAGACACCCTGGGCGGTGAACTCAGTATTGAAATCCTGAACAACACCAAGCTTTCGATGGGTCAACGTCCCGGCGAAAACTTCATGAGACGAATCAATGAAGTAGGTGAAACCGGCGACTTCACCGAATCGCTGCGTCTGGCCGGTCGCAAGGTCGCCGAGGGCTGGGGCGGAGACCGTTCAACACCCGATCCCGAGAAACTCGACCTCACGAAATTCCCGCGTGTCTTCTTGGATCATTTGGAAGTCGAAGGTCCTCTTTACGACCAATGGCCGCCGAAGAGTCACACGACGGTCTTGTTCCGTGGCGAAGCAGGAACCGATGACCTGGCATACGCACGTGAGATCCTCCTGCGACTTTTGCCAACCGCCTGGCGACGCCCGGTCGAAGAAAGCGAAATCGAACCGGTCCTTGGAGTCATTCAATCGGAACTCGAAAACGGTGAAACATTCCACGAAGCCATTCGCGTTGGATTAGCCGCCACACTGACCTCGCCGAATTTCCTCTACCTCGCAGAAGGAAATGGAAACGACGCCGACCAATCCGTGCTGACCAACCACGAAATTGCGTCGCGAATGTCGTATTTCCTGTGGTCTTCCCTGCCAGACCAGGAACTCTTTCGCGCGGCCAAAGACGGCGAACTGACCAACCCCAAACAACGTAAACGGCAAGTCGAACGGATGCTGGCGGATCCCAAAATAGACCGGTTCGTCGACAGCTTCGCTCGGCAGTGGCTGCGGACCGACACCTTCCTGACGTTCACCCCTGACCGATCCTTGTATCGGGAATACGACGAAAAACTAGCCGAGGCCTTTGTTCGCGAGCCGCTCGAATTCTTCCGTGAGATCTTAAGCAGCGACCGAAGCGTGTTGAACTTTCTTGACTCGGATTTCGTGGTCCTCAACGATCGGCTCGCTCGACACTACGGCATCGATGGCGTCAGCGGCGAGGAGTTTCGCACGGTTGATTTGCCAGCGGATTCCGTGCGTGGTGGGTTGCTGGCCATGGCAGGTGTGCACCAAGCCGGATCGGATGGCACTCGCACCAAACCGGTTTCGCGAGCGGTCTATGTTCGAGAAGTTTTGTTCAACAACCCGCCGGATCCCCCGCCACCCAACGCGGGCGAAGTCGAACCCAACATCCAAGGCCAACGGCTGACCGTCCGAGAACGCTTGCTACAGCACCAACAAATCGAATCCTGCGCGGCCTGCCATCGCTCGCTCGATCCCTACGGTTTGGCATTGGAAAACTTCAACGTCATCGGGCAATGGCGTGAAAAACAAGACGGCGAAAATTTTCGCGGTCGCAATCTGCCCGTGATCGACGCCAGCGGCCGGCTCCCCAACGGCGACGAATTCGCAGGCTTCGATGATTTCCGGGAATTGCTGCTGCAACAAAGCGATCGCTTCCGCCGAGCCTTGGCGGAAAAGGTGTTTGTCTACGCATTCGGCCGCCCCGTCGGACCTGGAGATGACGCAATCCTGAATCGCGTCGTCACCGAAATGAAAGCGGAAGGCGATACCTTCCGAGCACTGATTCAATCCATTGTCACCAGCCACGCATTTGTGTCCCGATGAGTAAACCGTCCTACAAACCACGACTCAAGACGCTCAACCGCCGGATGCTTCTGCGTGGGGCCAGCACCTGTTTGGCGTTGCCTTGGCTCGAAGCGATGCTGCCGCGAAAGGCTTCCGCCGCGGAATCCACCAAGGCCGTCCCACGGATGGGCATGTTCTACTTTGGCACGGGCATGAACATGCGTCAGTTCTACCCGGAAGGCTACGGCAAAGACGCGAAAATGTCTCGGATCTTGAAGCCACTGGAAAAGCAACGCGATCAGTTCACCGTACTCTCGGGAACCTCGCTCAGTCACGGTGGTGGTCACGACGGTGCCTACCCGTTTGCAACCTCCATCGCTCGCGGCGAAAAACAAACCATTTCGCCCGATCAACTGGCCGCCGAAGTGCACGGCAAACACACTCGGTTCCCGTCATTGCAGTTGTCAGTCAAACGCGGCACTGGCTTTGGATCGCAAGCTCTGGCGACCATTTCATGGAATCGCCAGGGCATTCCATTGGCCGCTGAGAATGATCCGCAGACCATCTTCAATCATCTCTTTCGACCGCCCAACTCACAACAACTCGTCAAACAAAGCGACGAATTTCGCCAACGCGGCAGTGTGCTCGACGCGGTGCTCTCGGATGCGAAACAATTGCAAACACGACTCAGCCAATCCGATCGTCAACAACTGGACCAATACTTCCATTCCATTCGCGAAGTTGAAACGACGTTGCGACGCGAAATGGACTGGTCCGATCGTCCCAAACCCTCCCCCAACCTCGATGGCTTTGGTGATTACGAAAAAGCCGTCACACCGGAGGGCAATGGGAAATTCGTCTACGACACGTACGCGAAATTGATGTACGACCTGATCGCACTGGCGTTTCAAACGGATTCCACGCGGGTGGTCAGCTACGTCGTTCGAACTGAATTGGCCGGTGGTGTGTACCCGGAATTTGGTGTTTCCAAGGGCTATCACGAACTGACACACCACGGCAACGACCCCAAGAACCTGGAAGAACTCGCCCGGGTCGACACGATTTACATGCAACACTGGAGCCACTTCCTGAACCGCTTGGCATCCATTCGTGAAGGGGAGGGCACCTTGCTAGACAACACGTTGCTTGGGTTCTCCAGTGGCATGGGAATCGGCCACAGCAAGGACATTTTGCCGACGATGATTTCCGGCGGCAGCGGGATCGGGATCCGACACCAAACACACCTGCAACTCCAAGACAACACGCCGCTTTCTTCCCTCTGGCAAACCATGGTTGAGCGGGTGGGCGTGAACGTGGACGGTGAGTTCCAGGACAGCACCGGAACCATCGAGGAACTTCTCGCATGATTCAACGGTGCACCAATTGCCTGAGTTCGGCTCTCGTGTTGGCAGTGGTTTTGACGCTGCCAAGCCCGGCGGATGAACCTGCTCGGCAAACGCAGGCCAATTCCATCGGCATGCAGTTTGTGGCTATCGAACCAGGTGAATACCGACGAGTCTTTGACAAATCGAACCAACGTGATCGCAAATTTGCACTGGCTCATGCCTTCAGCAATCCTCAAGAATTCCGCTTTGATTCGCCATCGCATTTAGTGGTGCTCAAAAAACCGTTTCAGCTTAAAACAAAGGAAGTCAACTTCTCTCAGTTAAGTGACTAAGTCGAGGACACAGGGTATCGAACCGACGCCGAAAAGAACGGTGGAGCCTTGGGGTGCTTTCCTGAAGAAAAGGACTACGTCGACCGCTTTCGAAAATCATCCGATGTGACCTGGAGATCTCCCGGCTTTGAACAATCCGACGACCATCCAGTCGTCGCCGTCAGTTGGAATGACGCGGTGAAGTTCTGTCAGTGGCTCTCGGAACAGGAGGACTCGAGGTATCGCCTGCCGACCGAAGCCGAATGGGAATACGCCTGCCGTGCTGGTCAATCAACATGGTATTCCTGGGGGAGCGACCCGGACAATGCCTCCATTCATGCCAACGTTGCCGATGGGGCACTCGAGGCCGCGCAGCCAAACACAACCCGATATCAACGTGCGATCAAACTGGGGGCAAACGACGGCGACGGTGTGGTCTTCACCGCCCGGACCGCTCGTTTTCAACCCAACTCTTGGGGTCTGCACGACATGCACGGCAACGTTTGGGAATGGTGCCAAGATCGCTGGTCGGCCGATCTCTATCGAAACTACCTGGATGACGTCCCTTGGCCGGAACGATCCAAGTTCGCCGTGACCGATCCGGTGATGCTGGACGAAACACCGCAACATGCGTACGGGGATTGGCGGAGCATGCGAGGCGGAGCTTGGACCTGCGCTCCGGCGTCCGTGCG
>NZ_JBICHO010000040.1:0-9541 GCF_043100905.1 Rhodopirellula sp. JB055
TTTTTCGCGGGAGGTGAAGTGGAAAAACAGCCTCGCGGACAAGGCGTTTTCTTCGGCCTGATTGACGATGCCGCCTCCGCCGCCTGGAAGGCGTTCTGGAACAACGCTCATCGAGGCGCCGACGACGGTGTGCCACCGAAACAACGAATTGCCGGTCCCTATCAAGACGCTCTGCGATTCGTCGCGGACTGCGGCATCTTGGACCTACCTGGAAAGATGGTCGTCCATGTCGCTGAGGTACCCGATGAAGCGGTCGCGAAGAAACTTGCCAAAGCGGGAAAAGGCCTGGATGACGATCGGGCGGTCGCGTTCATCGAAGGCAAGACTCGTCATCTGGCTTACAAAATCCATAGCTACATGGCCGATCGAGTCGTGGTGCTTTCCTATAGCGAGTCGGGTGAGCCCAAACCGCCAAAGTCCTTTGCGGTCATCGATTCCGCACCGCTGCGAAAACAGTGGACGGGAAAATCCGTTCGGCACTTTCTCGAAGCCGTTTCGAACGTCGAAACCTTGCCTCTCGTTTCAACAGAAAAGCTGGCCAGCGCTGCCGAAACCTTGGGAGTCTCGCCGATTGAAGTTGCTCTGGGATGGATGGCCAATTTCCGAACGGTCCACTACGGGCAAGAAAAGCTGACCAAAGAACTGCGAACCCACTACGGTTGGAAGGTCAACGAAATCAAGACCGCCGTGACAGCCGCTGACGCTGATCCTGTCCCCCTTTCCATTCTTGCCAATGGATGCCGCCGTGATTGCGTGGGAGCTCTCGGCAAAAACATCGATCGCTGCTTTGATTTCATGGTGGAAGCTTGGAAAGAAACCCAAAAAGCCAGTGTTCAGTTGCCGACAAAAGTGATCGGTCAATTGCAAAACTTGCGTGGCGGTTACTTCCGTTTCGACATCAAGCTATTCAGCGAATTCTTAGCAGACCCGTTGAGTTCTCCTGTCCTGATGACACGTGAACTTGAATTTGGGTACAGCAAACAACGCCATCGAGAAGTTTTAGAAGGATCGCTGAATCCGCCTTTGACGTTCTCGTTGGGACAAGCGTTGCCGATCTTGCCGGCAGCCATTCGATACCTGAACTACAGCCTGCCTCATGGCGATCCAGCACGAACGAAGATTCCTGCACTGATCGATGCGGTCCGAGACCACTTGCTCAACCCAAAGACAGCCTTGCCGATGGGGTGCAGCAGGACACAGCCTTACCGTGCAGATCAAGAAACGGACGTGGAGGGCACCATCGAATCATTTTCCACCATGATTGCGAAATGCCAACCTGCTCCGGGTGGCTTCCACACCTTTGACAGTGGACTGGTCGTGGGTGCGATCTTGCCACCGGCAGTGGACTTGTGGTTTCGCCCCGCTCAATTGCAGAACGAATCGGACGCAGGAGCCTTGCATGTCGCGGCTGCCTTGACGTTCGATTGGGAAACCGATGGAACCCAACATCTGCACTTCGTCGACTTCACGCGGATCATGCGAAGTGATGAGATGACGCGAATCGCTGACCACAACCGACAACCGACTCTGACGGTTGGAGCGTGGGAGCAGGACCCTCGAGTCTCGTCGCCCGAAACGGTGAAAACCGCAGCAAAAAAATGCAAGTTGAGCGAGGATGCGGCGACGTTGTATTTGCAACTCCTGGCTCTTCCCGATTGCACCGCGGTCAACATCAAATCATGGAATGATTGGACCTCGGCCAGATTCAAAAAGGCGACCGAAGAATTGGTTGCGGGTGAGTACGTCGTGTCCGCCAAACGCAGCCGCGCCGGTCGCGACGTGTTTCTGCCAGGTGGATGGGAAGCCTTGAAACTGCCCAACCTGCCAATCGAAACGTGGAAGCTTCCGCTGTTTGGTTACACCAATTCAGAACCACTGCGAGGCGGATACGCGAGTCTGATTGTGTGCCCACGAACACTTCCCGATCAATTCGCAATGGCTTGGCAACGGATCGAGGATGGTGACACGCCCAAGTATGACGAAGAAATGCCGGGCTAAAGATCGCTTGATCGACCGGGAAAGCTCGCTCCATTGCATCCGCAATTCTGAAACACACTCACCGAGATGGAACCCAGTGGCAAAGAAAAAGTCCAGAACAACAACGCCCTCCGCTCGTTCAGCGTCTGATGGTCCAACGTCCGATCGCAGCATTCAATTGCCTCCCGCTGAAGTTCGACATGCAGACGAACTCAAAGCGCTTCGCGAATCGGACAACCTGCCGCGTCCCGACGGTTGGTCACTGTCTCCTCAAGCGGTCGTGGATTTCATCTGCGGCAGCGACGGAGTGAAGGTTGGCAAAACCAAGGCAACGTCCTGTGTGATTAGCGAAAAATTTGTGGGCTCGCGAGACATTGTGCAACGATGCGTTGTCACACTCGCCGGCGAACGCGGGTTGATGATGGTTGGTGAACCCGGCACCGCGAAATCCATGCTAGGTGAATTGCTCGCCGTGGCGATCAGTGGCACCGGATCATTGGCCGTCCAAGGAACCGCCGGAACCACAGAAGACCAAATCAAGTACGGTTGGAACTATGCGATGTTGCTCGATCGCGGTCCCGTTCGCGAAGCACTTGTTCCTTCACCAGTCATGACCGCCATGCGAAACGGCAAAATCGTTCGCTTTGAAGAAATCACGCGTTGCTTGCCGGAGGTCCAAGACGCTCTGATCTCCATCCTGAGTGAACGCAGATTGATGATTCCCGAGATGGACCAGGCCGGCGACGACAACGCAAACAGTGTTTTCGCGAGCCCTGGCTTTTCCATCATTGCGACTGCGAACTTGCGTGACCGAGGCGTGTCAGAGATGTCCGCCGCGTTGAAACGGCGATTCAATTTTGAAACCATTGCCCCGATCGCTGATGAAGTCCGCGAACGTGAACTCGTTTCCACCCGGGCGGCAGCGTTGTTGGCTGAAACCGGCGCGCAGGCAAAGGTGGACCAATCGCTCGTCGAGTTGCTGGTCACCGTTTTTCGCGATTTACGGAACGGACGCAGCGACGAGGGCTGGCAAATTTCGCGTCCGAGCACGGTCATGAGCACCGCCGAAGCGGTGGCCGTCGCGACAGCGATCACCCGCGAAAGCGTCTTCTTCCCAAGTGGATTTGATCCCGTCTCTCGCATGCCAGGACACTTGCTTGGGGTGGTGATGAAAGACGAGGCAAAAGATCGGGAACGATTGCTGGCGTACTGGGACGGCCCCGTTCGTCGGCGTGCCGAAGATGGGTCTCCACTTTGGAAACGGCTGGTGCAACTGCGCAGCGTGCTGGAAGAAGAATAGGTCTCACGCTCATGCAACCGCTTCTCCAATCCCGAACACCTTGGCTGATCGGCGTCCGACATCATTCGGCAGCGCTCGCCCGTGCCATGCCGGCAATGTTAGATGACTTCACACCGGAATGTTTGTTGGTCGAATTGCCAGGCGATCTGCAGGATTGGATCGAACACATCGCCGATCCACAAACAATCGCCCCCGTCGCAATCTCAGCCGTGCATCCGGAGCATGGTCTGTTTTTCTATCCCTTGGCTGACTTCTCGCCAGAATGGGTGGCAATCCGCTGGGCAAAACGACGCGGGATTCCCGTCATCGCATGTGATCTGTCGGTCGCTGCAAAATCGCAGCTTGCCCACTCGGATTTTGAAGAACCGACGGATGACGTTCCCGGCCCGGTCGAAAACCAAGGGCACGGCGACGTTATTACGACTGGACTCGATGAACTGTTGCGTCGCTGTGGAGAGACCGATACCGGTGGCCTTTGGCAACGATTGGTTGAATCGCCTGGCTTTGGTTCGGATCACGAATCGATCCGTCGTGCGGGTTTGATGTTCGGATGGGCAGTGCGTGAGAGTTCGCCAATCGTTTCGCATCGTGATTTGCTACGCGAGGCCACGATGCGAAACGCCATTCGCCAGGCTCCCGCTCACTCCGCTGCCGTCGTGGGTGCATTCCATGCCGCCGCTCTGCTTCCGTCGGTGATCGAATCCTCGGAAGAACAGGACCTTCAATTGTTGGATGGTGTTTCAGTCGAATCGAGCTCTTCGGTTGGTGTATCGCTCGTGCCTTACTCGTTCGAGCAACTCGACGAACGCAGCGGTTACCCGGCGGGAGTTCGCGATCCCGTCTGGCATCAGCGAATGCTGGAATCATCCACTGCGGAACAGGCCGATGCAGCGTCTGCGGAATTGGTCACCGCCATTTGTCGGCATTTGCGAAAGCAAGGACACGTCGCGGGAATGCCCGACGCTTGTGAGTCGCTACGGATGATGCGGGATCTGGCGAGACTTCGTGGCTTGCCCGTCGCAGGGTGTGGCGAGATGGTCGAAGCGATCCAAAGCTGCCTGGTGCAAGGTGACTTGATGGGACGTGGTCGCGCCGTTGCGAGTGCAGCTGAATCAGTCTTGATCGGTCGTCGAACCGGTTGTGTGACTCCATTGGCTCCCAGGTGTGGGCTCGCCGTTGAAATCGACGACCAACTCAGGGCGTTGAAACTGCCGGGCCGTGAATCGTTCGGCGATCCATCCCTCCCAAAATCCCCCCGCGCATCCAATCGTTCTCAACGCGGATCACGCTCACCGCGAGACAGCAAAACGAAAGAGATCAAACTGGATGTCCTCCGCAGACCTCGTGACCGAGCGCGTGCTGTGGTGCTGCGTCGCTTCAATGCCGCAGGGATTCCTTATGCGGTCCGTGTCGACGAAGTCCAACAGGGGCACCGGGAAAACATAGTTGAGCGATGGCAGATTGGATGGCAACAGGGCACCTCCGCGACCATTGAATCGGTCTCACGATATGGAGTGACATTGCGGCAGGTGGTCGAAGGAATGGTGCGGGCTGTCGGCAGAACGCCTGGCCAATCGGAAGCAGAGGCGGAGACGTTGCCCGCCAACATTTTGCATCGTCTGCAAATCGCGACTCAGTGCGGACTGGTCACGCTGGCTCGCCAAGCCTTGCGACAGCTCAACGGTTCATTCCGTCAAGCAGCGGGACTGTCTCAGTTAGTGGAAGCGATCACAGTCATCACACAAATTCACGCTGGGCAGGTGCCGGGCCTACCATCGGACAAGAACGCCGCCTACCCGCCATGGGTCGAGACATTCGTCTTGCCGGATGCGGAAACGCAAATCAACGAACTTCTGCATACCTGCTTGCAGCGACTCGCCGGCATCGGTGGATCCAACGATCCCGCCGATGTGATGGCAATCGTCGATCTGCTGGATTGGCTGACCGGCGACTTGCAGGCTGTCACTCTCAGCGGCGATCAAACCAGCACCTCAGAATCTTGCCGGGTGCAGATCGCACACTGGTGTCGACGAACTCAACGCACGGGCAGCGATCGCATGCAGGGTGCTGCGGCGGCAGCCTTGTCTCGCTTGGACACATCCTTGCATGACTTCCGTGCAACCGAAACTGGCGACCAATGGACCGAGCTGACGAGAGGCTGGCTGGATTCAGCCGGGAACCGCGAAGGTCGTCAACGTCTTCAACACGCACTCGCCGGTGCGACTCAAGTCTTGCTGCCGCAGATGCAGAGCGACGCCTTTTGGCTCAGTGGAATTCAGTCGGGTATCGCCGAGATGGGCGACGACGTTTTCTTGTCGCGGCTGCCTTCCTTGAGGGGTGCGTTCGCTGAGTTTTCCCCAGCCGATCGGCAGCGTTTGCTGCAAGTTTGCTTGTCGGAATTGAACGAACGCGGGTCAAACCTGGATAGCAGTGGCGCGTCATTGTCCTCCATCCAGGACGTCGATCCCGCGGCGATCACCGATGAACTGGTACGGTTGCGAGAAGCCGACTTGGCCGGGAAAAGTGCGATCAACGCCGCCTACCCCGAGTGCCGCGATTGGTTGCAATCGTTTCGCTTTGACAACCAATCGCCGGGCGAAGGGGCACAACCATCGGACAGTTCCAAGACGTCTGAGAACTCACCTTCCCAGGCACATCACCACAACGACGAACTGAATTTTGCCGATCGATGGCGGCTGATCTTTGGATTGCCGCCCGAATCTGGCCCCCCCCTGGCGATGCGATGTGCGTCGTCACTCGATCAGCTTTATGGACGAGGACATGGGGAAGGCTCTCGTGGCGGTTTAGCCAACGCACCTTCCGGAAGGGGCGGCGGCACCGAGGCACCGGAACCAACAACAGCCCAGTGGGCCGAAGAACTCGAAGCTCTGTTTGGTAGCGATTTGTGCCAAGAAGTCCTGGGCACCGCTGCGGGCAACGGACGCTCGACCGCGATCGAGCTGCTCGACCCTGACACCGTCACCCCATCAATCGAACTTTTGCAACAAGTCCTCTCTTTAGCGGGAGCAATGCCCGAGTCCAAGGTCGCTACACTGAGACGGTTGGCCCGACGTTTGACCGAACAATTGGCTTCCGAGCTCGCGGTGCGACTGCAACCTGCAATGAACGGTCTGTCCTCACCGCGACCGACACGGCGACGAGCTCGAAAGCTGAACTTGCCCCGCACCCTTCGCGACAACCTTGCCAATTGCCATCGACGAGCCGATGGACGGGCAACCATTGTCGCTGAAAAGCTGATGTTTCACTCGCCGTCGAAACGGCAGATGGATTGGCACGTGACGTTTGTCGTGGACGTCTCAGCGTCCATGTCGGCGTCGGTCATCTACAGCGCGTTGGTGGCAGCCGTGTTCGATGCTCTGCCCGCACTTTCGGTTCGCTTCTTGGCCTTCAGTACCGAGGTGCTCGACTTCAGCGAACAAGTCGCCGATCCCTTGTCGCTGTTGTTGGAAGTCCAGGTCGGCGGGGGCACGGACATCGGGCTGGGGCTTCGAGCGGCACGGGCAGGAGTGACCGTCCCTTCCCGAAGCATCGTGATTCTTGTTTCCGATTTTGAAGAGGGCGTGTCGGTCGGTCGGATGATTGCCGAAGTTCGCGAGCTGGTCGACGCGGGAGTCAAATGCCTTGGCTTGGCATCGCTCGACGACTCGGGAGTGGCTCGATTCCATCAAGGTTACGCGGCGATGATGGCGGGTGCGGGCATGCCGGTTGCAGCCGTCAGCCCAGAGAAATTGGCCCGCTGGGTCGGCGAGCAAATTCGCGGAACCCAACAAGCAACCAACCCGTCCGCTGGTCTGGGAGGGATCGAGTGAATCCCGAACTCCCTTCGATCGCCGCAGAATTGCTCGCCGAGATCATCGAAGCGGCACCCGGTCGGGTTCGCAAACGTTTGGATCGCGATCCCGCAGCGGCAGCCAACTGGCAATGGGAAAATGCCAATGGCGGATGGACCATTTCTGCTGGAGATGAAACGGTTCAGTTGCATGTGGGCGACCGGCAGACGGTGCTGAACAGTGAAATGGTGTCCTGCTCATGCCTGTTGTCTCCCAGGTGCTTTCATCTTCTCGCCGTTCTCACCTCACTGACGCTCGCCGGTGAAGCGGAGCCGAAAACCGATCTGAAAACGGAACCGGACGCTCCGAACCGCCCTGAGTCCGACGGCGACGATATTGAAATCACCGACGCCATACGAGTTGCTGCCCAACAAAGCTTGCAGGCGATCGACAGCCTGTTGGTGAGTGGTGCACGAGCCAGCGGATTGATCGTCCAGTCCACGCTACTTCGCGCCGCCCATCAATCCCGCGCAGAAGGCTTGGTGAACTTGTCCGCCAGCCTGATTCGCATGGCCGAAGGAATTCAGCGACTACGAGCGGATGACGAACACGCCGATTGCGATCAACTTTGCCGAGACACAACCGCCGCCATCGAAGCCGCTCACGGATTGATTCGGGCCGACTCAGTCCCGAAGTCTCAGCTCGGATACACTCGCCGTCCGTTCTCACCGAATGCGCTGAAGCGGCTGACCGGCGTGGTGGCTGAACCGATCTTGACGTTGAGTGGTTACGCTGGCGTGGTCACACACCTAATCGGCGACGATGGGGACATCTACCAAGTCGTCGAGACTCGGCCCGGAGACGTCAACCTGATCAACCAAGCCTATCGCGGCGGGATTGATTTAGGTGAGACAACGGCTTCGGCACAAGTCATCAGCCGCTCGCGGATCGACGTTCAAAACCTGACCAGTTCACCAGATGGCCGACTCGGAAAGGGCGGCAAAACCCGTTGGGCAATCCAGCCGGTGCAAGAAGGTCACGCTGCGGATCTCTCTGCGTTGCATTGCCATTGGACGAAAGACATTCGCGAACAAATCTCGCGAGTGTTTGACGCAACCACCTCGCCTGAACAGCCTCTGCCCCGCGATCGCAACCTCGTCTGTGTCCAAGGCACCATCGTCGCTGCCAACGGGGCGGGTGTCTTGTTTCAACCGGTTGATTGCAACACCACACTGACGCTCGGGATCGCGATGGACAATGCGGCGGTGATGTACCGGCAAAACCTTCAAATGCTGGCGAGGTGCCCCGGTCTGTCGATCGAGATTTTCGCAAGATTGCGGCTGAACCAAGCGGGGTGGATGGATGCCCTGAGCTTTCGTGCGTTGTCCGAGGAAGTGACCTTTCCGGATCACTGGTTGGGCCGCTGTCATCTCGGCCTTGATGCACTGCACCGGCATCATTTTCAAAACACTCAAAGATATGTCGAAGACATCGAGCATCAACAACATCAACAACAACCTTCGCCGGATGAACAAAACTCATTGATTCGCAATCCCGTTGAAACACGCCGTTCGAAGAGTGACTTGTTTCCAGGCCTCGAAAGACGTTGTGCAGCCATGGTGATCGGTGGGCGAAGTTCCGTCGGATCCATCAGTTCTCCCACCCACCGACGGGACCATGCACGTCTGGTCGCTAGAGGACAACGCACAGCGGCGGGTCTGTTGAACCACTTGGCGATGGCATGCGCTGAATCTCCCGCCGTCACGCGACGTGGCAACCTCAACCACGCATCCGAAAAACACCGTCGCCCCCTCATTCTTGCGGTGATCGACCGATACTGCCGCGAATTCCGAAGCCACTACGAACGCGACCAATGGCTACGCTGGTTGGATCCGTAGCGTTCCCGCCAGCAACGCCCCATCGTTTCGACAATTCACCCTCTGTTGATCCCGCCGCCATGACGATCTCTCGCTCCTTTCATCTCTGCCTGCTCTCGTTGTTCTGTCTGACCTCTCTGGTTCAGGCAATCGGTCGTCGCTATCGGGCAGTGTTGGGAAACGAAACTCGAAACACCGTTTGAGAATCCAACCGAAAAAGCTCCACGCATCCGCCTAACAAATCGACATTGCTTTCCACGATGCTCAACCCCAGCCCCACGCCGTCCTGCTCCACTTCAGATGCAGTGTTGATTCGGTAGAAACGATCAAAGACTCGCGAACGATGCTCTTCACCGATGCCGACTCCGTTGTCACGGACTTCGACGGTGATCTCATCGGAGTTCGAGAACGATCGCACCTCCACACATCCTTCCTCCGGCGTGTACTTGATCGCGTTGTCGAGCAAGTTGTGGAACACCTGGCGCAAACGTTCTGGATCCGATTGCAACATCAAACCATCCTCGAATTGCGTCCGCAACTCCTGGCGTTTCGCTATCGCTCGCGGTCGCATGGAACCCGCAACCTCTTGCAACAGT
>NZ_JBICHO010000041.1:0-5496 GCF_043100905.1 Rhodopirellula sp. JB055
TCCATGTTCCTCGTACCACTTGCGGGCCGCTTCTTCTCGCTGACGAGTCAAACGATCAGCACGCGTTTTGGCGGATTCATACAAGGCCTGCGTTTGCTGTTTGCCCTCTTCGAACCCCGCCAAGTTTTCTTCGGGCAAAAACGGAGCTTCTGCTTCCACCGGTTGAGCCGTCGAAACCGCTGAATACATCCGGTAGTAGTCCTGTGTCGGCACGGGATCGAACTTGTGATCGTGGCACTTGCAGCAACGCATTGGCATTGAAAGGAACGACTGCCCGATGCTGTGCACCATGTCGTCTCGCAGAATTTGACGGGCTTCTTCGAGAGGCACCATGGCGGTGTCCCAAGGTCCCATTCGCAGGAACCCGGTCGCAATCAAAGCTTCAACGCGATCCGGATCATCGACCGGTTTGTCCGCATGCAACTCATCGCCTGCAATTTGCTCGATGATGAACTCGTTGTAAGGTTTGTCTTCGTTCAAACTGCGAATCACGTAATCGCGATATCGCCACGCGTTGGAACGTTCGTAGTCATTCGAGAAACCGCCTGTGTCGGCATAACGAACAACGTCCAACCAGTGCTGGGCCCAGCGTTCACCATAGTGAGGGCTGGTAAGCAACTCCTCGATCAAATCGTTCCACGCCGCTTCGGATTCCTTTTCCCATGCCGACAAGAACTCGCGTTTTTGCGTGGGAGTCGGTGGCAATCCCAACATGTCGAAGTACACGCGGCGGAGCAACGTGTTCGGATCGGCTTCGGCAGCCGGTTCCAAACCATTCTCTTCCAACTTCGCGTTGACGAACGCATCGACACTATCGTGTTCAAACTCGGTTCGACGAGGCAGGAATCCCCACACTTCATCCTTGTTGTATCTTCGATACGTCCACTCATCGCCTTGACCGCCACTGGTTGCCATCAGAACGCCATCTTCGTTCTCGGCGACCATGGATTCTTCCAAGCGAATTTCTTGCTGACGTTCTTCGCTCGGCCAGGGTGCACCGGCGTCGATCCACATGCGAACGATTTCGATTTGCTTCTCGTTCAGACGATCGTTCTCCTTGGGCGGCATTTCCAAGCCGTCCCAGTTGATCGCCCAAAAGAACGGGCTGTCTTCCGCATTGCCAGGAATGATCGCGGCTTCTTCTGATTCACCGCCACGCAACAACGCCTCGCGAGTGCGAACGTCATAATCGCCTTTGATGTCGTCGGTGTCGGTGCCATGGCAACCCAAGCATTTTTCAGTCAGCAAAGGCATGACCTTCAGCGTGAACTAACGCTCGATGTCTTCGGCGGAGTGATTGGGATCGCCGGTTGGATGAGTCACCTCCTGCGCGTGCACGATTGCACTGCCGTTCGACAGAAGCGAACCGCCGCCAATCAAAAGAGCAGCCAATGACGCATTAAGAAACTGCATCCATGAATCACGGTTTACCATGTTCAACCATTTCCTTGATTTCTGTGGGGGAAAGAGCAGCGGCGTAGATGGCCAGCTCGCCCATGCTGCCATTCAAATTTCGAATGGCAAAATGTTCTTCGGGTTCCAAAGGTGTGGACCAGTTCCCGATCGACGCCATTCCAATGCGAGTGGTGCGAACGAGCTGATGATCAGGGATGTTGTCCACACTGAGGACATCCCCGTTCAGATAATGAGTTGTTGTGCCGGCATCGATGTCATAAACCACTGCCAAATGCAACCATTGGCCGCTCAGCGATGGGTTCCAAAACGAAGGCGAAAGGGCGACATGGTGAGGCGGACCGACACTGGGTTCGTTCTCATCCCCCGACGTCGACGCTCGCACCGAAAAGTGCAACTGCCCCGTGTCAAGGATTTGCCAATGAGGCTCGCCCAACTGGTAACTGTCCGTCAAAAACAGCGAGTTGTACCAACGATCCAAGCTATCGATTCGAACCCACGTCGCCATCGTCAACGAACCGAATTCGCCAGGCACGTTCACGCGAACTCGGTCGCCGGGACGTTTGAATTGCAGGGCGGGTTTCGCGTCCCAGCGTCCACTCGTCACCGTCGCTCCTACAATCGCACCGTCCAAATCGGGCTTTCTGGGGACCGTGTCGTTGGTAAGAAAACGCTGGCCTTTGAGAGGTGAATCCATCGCGAAATAAGCGATCAATCGCGGGTCCTTTCGCAACGTTCCACTGTATTGGCGCCAACGTTGGTAGCGTTCGTTTTGCTGCGTTTCAGCCAATCGTTGAAGGCCCGCGGCGTCGACAAACCGATCGGGAGTCATGGGCGAGTTGACCAACCCGACCCCGGTCGCGCTGTTTCGCTGCAACGATTTGCCGGCCTCAACCAATTGAGGCTCGTCTTCGTCAACCTGCAATTCAACTTCGCCGTCGAACACTTGGACGTTGGAACCTTCTTCAGAAACTTCCAACCCAAATTCGGTTCCCAAATCAACGACTTTCATGTCTTGCGTCCGAACCACAAAACCTCGCGCCGCAGGAGGCACCTCGGCACGAATCCGGCCGTGGTGCATGATCGCTTCGGCGGCGGAGACCACTTCCATTTCCGCCGGACCGTGAAGCACCACCGTCGCACCGTTCAAAAATTCAATCTGTGCCCAGCCGGATTGCAACTGAACCGATCCAGGGTTCAGTGCCGCATTGACACTCAGCGAACGCGAAGACGTTTCACCGACGCCTTGGATCACAGCGTCTTTCGCGTTGACCAATTGAGTCACCACGGCAACGCCCGATGAAGTGGGCTCTTCCGCCGAGGCCCGCCCATTCACAGCGGGCTTTTCAGCGACCAGTTCAGCGGGCCGCGTTTCCAATTGCACCCAGCGGAACGTGACCGCGACCAACAACGCCGCCGCCGATGCGATCACCCAACGGTAGATTTGTCGCTCTGACCAAACCGACCGGTTCATCTCTCGCGGCACGACCGGTGCTTCGGTTTTCCATTGCGTTGGCGCCCCGTCTTGCAGGGCAACCGTCATCATCTGCCAACGAGCGAACTTGGCACGCGCCTCGGGATCTCGCCGCAACAATTCGTTCAACTGTTCGCGATCGGCGGGACCGAGCGTTCCTTCTTCGCTGGCCAGCAGCAATTCTTCAATCGATTGGGATGAACTCAAGAGGCACCTCCAGTTGCCAAGCGACGTTCGATGCATTCAGCCAATTGCCGGCGAACTCGCATCAAAGTCACGCGAACATTCGAGCTTCCTTGACTCATTGAATTTGCGATTTGATCGATGGTTTGGGATTCGAAGTAACGGTCTTGAATCATTTGCCGACGCTTTTCGGGCAACGAATTCAAACACTCCGATAGAGCGGACTGGATCTCGTGCAAACGTTCGGCTTCGGTTTCCACCTCCGTCGAAACCAACTCGGCAACATCCGCGTCCAGCAGGGACGGAGCCCGACGTTTGTCTCGCAGGTTCGACAGCACCTGCAAACGAGCGATTCCGAATGCCCACGGCAAAAACGGTTTGCCGACCTGGTAATCCGCTTTGCGTCGCCACAGCACCAAATTGGTTTCCTGCAACACGTCCGCGGCCCGATTCGCATCCCCCATCAAGGACTGGATGTAAGCCCCGATTCGCGGCTGATGCTCCGTCACCAATTGCACAAAGTGCTCCTCCGCTGATTCAGCGGTCAGGCGTTTGGCGGCGGGAGTCGGACGATCGGTCATGAACAGATTTTAATGGCGGGCATTTCGGTCTCACCAGCAATTGTGGCGAGATTCGTGTTCGTTACAAAAAAACCGGAATTTTCAATCAATAGTCGCTGAAAAAGCGAATTCCGGGGGAATTTTGCCCGAACCCACCCCGCCAATCACTCTCTTGGCATGGATGGAAGCAGCCTGTCCCTCCGGTCAACAAACGCCCTTTGGCTGGTAAACTGCTCGAATGAAAAACACCGCCCCGCTCGTCTACCCATCCGCCGTCGATCGATGGCTGCTCGTTCTTCTGCTCGCCCCGATTTTCCTGTCCATCGCGTTCGCCGCTTACCTTTTCAATGAAGGCCGTGCGGACGACGCCGGCACGATGACGTTGATGGCGGCTGCGATCGCGGCAGTGACCGGCGTGTTCACGATCCCGTGCCGCTACACTTTGCTGGACGATGCTCTCTCGATCCGTTGCGGGCTGATTTGTTACCAAGTCGCCTACACCGACATCACCGAAGCGGTGCCCTCCTCAACCTGGACCAGCGGGCCGGCCCTCTCACTGAAAAGGGTGGTCGTTCGCACAGCCAAACGCGAACACATCCTGTCCCCCGAACAACGAGAACGATTCATCGAAGAATTGTTGGCGCGAGTCGCCCAATCGATGGACCAACGTGAATCAGAGACAACGTGAATCAAAACCCCAATCGCCCCTCGAAGCCCAACAGCCCTGGGAAACTCAGCAGCCCGCTGAAACCGCACAGCCCCTCGCTGCCGAGCGACGTCGAACTGCCGCCCGTCGAACTCGCTGCGGCAGAAACCGGTGCGACCGATCCAGATCCGGCTCGCCAGGATTCTCGCCCAGCCGATCCACCGATCAAGATCGAGTACCCGGCTGAGCTACCAATCACGGCGCATCGCGATGCGATTGTGGACTTGCTGGCCGAACACCAAGTCCTGGTCGTCTGCGGCGAAACGGGTAGCGGTAAAAGCACGCAGCTTCCCAAGATGCTGCTCGATGCTGGCTTGGGCGAACACGGCATGATCGGGCACACCCAGCCCCGACGTTTGGCCGCCCGCAGCATCGCGACTCGCTTGGCGGAGGAAACCGAAACCAAACTCGGTGACGCGATCGGTTACCAAGTCCGCTTCGGCGATCAAACCAGCGATCGCACTAAGATCAAGTTGATGACCGACGGGATTCTGCTGGCCGAAACGCGAAGCGATCGCGACCTACGCAACTACAGCGCGATCATCATCGACGAAGCTCACGAGCGTTCGCTCAACATTGATTTCTTGATGGGCTACCTGCGGCAATTGATCGACCGCCGCCCCGAACTGAAAGTCATCATCACCTCAGCAACGATCGACGCCGAACGTTTCGCAGAACACTTTGGCACCTACTGCGAAGAAGCCGCCAGCGATCCTGACAACGAATCCAACGTCCTCCCGGCTCCGATTCTGCAAGTCGAAGGCCGCGGCTATCCCGTCGAACTGCGTTACCTTCCTTGGGAAGACGTCGCTGGCGAGGACGCTGAAGTCGACGGACGACACTACGATCTTTCCCGGCACGTCATCGGCGGGCTCGATTCGCTGTCCCGGGACGGCAGCGGCGACACGCTGGTGTTCTTGCCCACCGAACGCGACATTCGCGAAGTCAGCCATCGGGTTGCTGGTCACTACAAACGCATGGGGCTGACGAACCGAGTCGAACTGTTACCGCTGTACGCTCGCCTGCCTCAATCGCAACAACAAGCGATCTTTCACCCGAGCGGCAACAAACGCCGAATCATCTTCGCGACCAACGTCGCGGAATCCTCTCTGACCGTTCCCGGAATCCGATACGTGATCGATTCGGGCACCGCTCGAATC
>NZ_JBICHO010000042.1:0-24549 GCF_043100905.1 Rhodopirellula sp. JB055
GGTTGATCTGGTCCAGCGGTCCCCGGTACCAGCGAAGGAAGCAAACCCACGCGGAGCGATAGTTTTTGATGGTGTTGACGGAGTAAAATCGGATCCGCAACTCGCGGACCAGACATTTGACAACCAACGGCTAACGTTCAGCGAGCCAAGCGGGACAAGCAATGCGAATCCGTCTCAATCCGGGCACTTTTCGGAACAACGAATGGTAGGACAGCATCCGATAGCAAGATTTGTTGCTGAATCGACAACAGAATACCGCTCGGAGTCGACGGCCCCATCCGGGGCGGAATCGCGTGTTGCTGTCGTGTCGGTCTCGAAGCTTCCGCCCCGAACTTGGGACGCAGACTTCTGCAGAGCCATTCATGCCCAAGATGCCACCAAGCCCAATTGTTGTGCCCGCAGGCGGAGGGGAGTTGGCCCGAACGGCGTGAAACGTGGTAAATCGTGACGTTCGTAGCGATCAAGACACACACGAGCGGGCAAAAATCTCTTGACTTCGCCGTTTTGGCTCAATTCCAGATTGAGTCGTGAGCTGGCCTGGATAGCTTGGGAGTGTCGCCGCAAGTTGCTTCGACACCAATCAAACGGAGTGCGGGGCGCGGGCCCCGGTCACGCGATTTTGCTAGAGGATGAAGGGTATCTGAACATGAGTGAAACGAGTCAGCCGATGATCGACGAGGTGGATTTGATTCTCACCAACGCTCGACTGCGAGATGAGCTGGAGCCGTACCGCGATGATTCCATCGACGATCCAACCACGCGACGAATGCCGCTTCAGAAAGAAAATGAATACCTGGCATCCATCCTCGCTTGGGAGCGGGCACCCGCTCTCGCGATCGCTCAGTGGTTTGACCCTCCGCTGCAAATCCCGGCGCCGGAATCGTTGGACGACGACGCTCTGGCGGTAGAACTGCAGCAAACGATCCAACAACTGCATTCGCAAAACATCAAGCTCACCTACACCGATCACTTGTCCGATCGCCAACTGTACCGGGTGATCTACCAAGACATCCTGCCTGCTTGCGAGAAGAAAGTCGACGCACCTGGCAAGTGTCTCGAATGGCGGTGCGTGGATGACAACGACACCTACCTGACCTACTACGCTTCGCCTGTTGAACGACGCCGGCACCAAGAGGAGCACCAGGCGGAACTCCCCAAAGCCAAACGCCCCAACTTTCGCCGTCGACTTCCTGACTGAAACGCCTCTGCCCCATAGGTTCGCCACTCGCACTGGCGTTCCGAATCGCTCTCAAGGAAGAAGGGCTTCACCGCCGATCTTTTCGGATGCAAGGGAATCAATTCGATCGGCGATTGCGGCCGCCACCTTCGTATCCGGCCCCAAGTATCGCGACACGATGAAATCGATCTCGCTGAACTTCGCCGCGGCCTCTTCCGTCTGACGCACGATGGCCTCGTACAACCGCCCCGAAAACAACAGGTGCGGCTGAACGACCATTCGCCCATAGCGTCCCGTCTCGGCCATTTGCCCCAGCGTGTCGGGCAATCGAGGTTGAGCCATTGCGTAGAACGTGGTGCAGCAACCTCCCTCAGCGATCTCATAGCAATCGGCGATCGACTGGGCCCCCGTTCCCGAGCGAGCAATCTGGTTCCCGCGGCCACGCAGAGTGACCTCGGTCAACAATCGCATGTCAGACGAGGCACAGGGGTCTAAACTTCCACGCCCGACCATGACCACCGCCGTGGGTCGGGAGGATTCACCAGCGGGGTCGATTGCTGCGGATCCCAACGATTCGATCAATCGCTCGCGAACCAAATCGATCATGTGTGGCTGTCGTGAAATCGGGCGACTGTAGCCGGCGATTCGGTCGAGCGTTTGAGTTTCGCGAGCGACTTTTTCAACCGCGTCAGGGATATCCGACTTCGCATGCCCTGCTGCGAACAGCAGCAACGGCGAAACGATGATCCGTTCCGCTCCGGCCTCGAGCAATCTCCGCCAACCCTCATTGATGGTCGGCGACTGAAACTCCAACAGGCAGGGCTGAACAATCGCTCGCCCGGCCAATTGCGTCGCCAGACGCCGGCCCAGTTCAAAGAACTCATCGGTACCGCGCTGATCGCGCGTCCCATGGCCGATCAACAGAATTCCAAGAGGCGGATTGCTCATGGACGGGGACTGCGGATCAATGCCGATTACTGGACCTTTTGGGCGGAGCTGAAGCCTTCTTTTTGCAATGCAGCCAAAGCCGACGAAACATCAAACCCCGCGTCGTACTTCACCACGACTTTCTTGATTGTCAGCGCATTGGGATCCGGTTGATCGACCAAAGCGACTTCACTGACCGCTTCGTTCTTTTCCAAGGTTTCTTGAACCCGAGGGAAGCACGCAAATTGGCAGTGCATTTCAGGCACTTCCAAAGTCATCGTGCCAGCTTCGGCCATGACTTCTGGCGTGGCAACGACAGCAGCGGCGGTTGGTTCCGTTTCGGGTGTTTGGTCCGGGGTAGCAGAAATGGCGACCATGATTCCAACGGCAGCCAAAGCGGCGACAACGTAAACGATCGATTTCATCGGTGATCTCATTTTGAATGGAAGTGATTCTGAAGGACCGGACCGCGACAAAAACAGCGGCATGATCAACGCCCCAGCCCTGCATCTAGCTTACCAATGCAGAATCCAGAATCACAACCGCCAAACCAACGAGACGCGTTTCACGTTCGATTGCCCCACGTTTATCACGGCAAATTGCGAAAAAAGCCTTTGCGAAGTGCGACAATCTGCCCTCCGCCGATTCACGCTGCCGCGGCGTTCAGAGTGGCAGAACCTTCGGAGGCAGATTCTTGAACCGCTCCGTTGGCCGATCGAATCGCCTCCACTGCCGTTCGCAAAGGCGTGTCCAATTCCCAAGCGGAATGGGCGCGAGGTTGCTCGGACGCCGAGTCATCCTTCGCAGCGGAGTCATCCTGTTCAGGCGAAGGGTTCTCCGGCGGTTCCGCTGAATTTTCTGCGGACACAGTTTCGTCTTTCGACACAGGCCCCAGGTCCTGATCCGGATCAACCAGCTTCAGATGCGCATCCGTTAAATCTCGGTTCTTCAACGAAGGGTAAGACGCTTCTTCCCAGAAACGAGCCAACTGCCTCAGATCCTCTTCGGCGACTTTCACGTCCATGCCGGGGTCAGGACTGACGCCCCACACATCGTCTTCGGTGTCGTTCGCTCCACGGTGAATGTTTCTGTCACTGGGGCGATAGTACTTGGCCACCGTCAACCGCAGAGCACTGCGTCCGTATTCCAAGGGAAGGATATTTTGAACGGTTCCCTTGCCATAGCTTCGCGTGCCGACGATCGTCGCTCGGCCATGATCTTGCAAAGCGGCTGCAACGATCTCACTGGCACTGGCAGAATGCTCGTCAATCAAAATCGCAACGGGCATCGCGGGAGGGACCAACGTTCCCGCCGTCGCATACGCTTCGTCTTCGACCACGCCGCCGCGAGTTTTGGTGCTAACGATTTTACCGGAACTCAAAAACATATCGCAAACTTCCACGGCCGCATGCAGCAGCCCGCCACCATTACCACGCAGATCCAAAACCATCCCCGACACGTCAGGTTTCGCAATCAGACGGCTGAGCACATTCCGAAGTTCACTGACGGTCTTGTCACCGAAGCTGGTCATCCGCACGTAAACGATGTCGGGATGTTGAGTCAAGCGATAGACCCAGTCATTGTTCTGATCGCGATGATCGCCGATGACCGATTCCAACTGGATTGTGTCGCGTTGCACACTGAGTTTGATTTTTTCGTCGTCTCGTTGAACCAACAATTCGACTGTGGTCGCGATGGGACCTCGTAAACGTTCGCTGACGGATCGAATGTCCAAATCACCGACGTACTCATGATCCACTTCCAGGATTGCATCACCGGGCATCAGTCCGGCACGTAGAGCGGGTGATCCCACCAACGGCGTGATCACCCGAACCGGTTCGTTTTCCACCGGTTGATCGACGTAGATGCCGATGCCTGCGAATTCCTGTTGAATCGAATCCTGAAAGGTTTGGTAGCTGACCGGAGGGATGTATTCGCTGTGCTGGTCGAGCGTCGATGTCATGCCCGCCATCGCCGATGTCAGGAGGGTCCGTCGGTCAACCGGTTCCACGTAGAATCGGTCGATCATCTCAAGCGCTTCGCCGACCATCATTGCGGTTCGCGTCCGCTGGTGAATCACGTAACAGGCGAACGAGATGACCAGCACGGAACAAAGCAGCGTCAGGTTTCGTGGGAGCATGGCGGCGTCAACAGGCGGAGAAGAGCAAGAACTCCACCATCCTATCATGCCAACCGCAATCAGAAGAAACCCCCGCGGAAGCCGCGCTCAGCAGGCCAGACGAACGTGTGAACGGCTCACATGGTTCTGCCCGATCATTCCTGCCGCCCCGCCTAAACCCGATTCAATTCCGTCGACGACTGCACCGCTGGCAAACAGACGCAGAAACGAGAACCTTCGCCGGGAGTGCTGGTGACGGAAACGTCGCCGTCCTGAGCCTGCGTCAGATGCTTGACAATTGCCAGCCCCAACCCTGTGCCGCCGGTCCCGGATTCTTCGTTTCGACTGCCGCAATAGAAACGCTCAAAGATGCGAGTCTGCTCGGAAGGGGGAATCCCCACCCCGGTGTCTTGGACGATCAACGCCCATTGCTCGGCATGTTCCTCGATCGAGACCCGCACCTCGCCTCCCGTGGGGGTGTATCGAATGGCGTTCCCAATCAGGTTGTTCGCGATCGTCAACGTCGCCTCACGGTCCGCGATAATTTTCGCTCTGTCGGCAGGCAGTTCCACCAACAGATCCAGTCCATTGGCCGCCGCGACGGGTTCGTAGGTCCGAATCGCATCCTCCACAATTTCCGACAACGAAACGCTGGACAGATGCAGGTTGGCTGGCCCCGCCTGGGCTCTGGCCAGTTGCATCATCTCGTGCACCAATCGTTCCAGCCGCAAACATTGCGAGGTGATCTGCTGCATGAAATGCAGCGCCGCATCCGGGTCATCTTGGACGGCCAACTCCACCGTTTCCGCGTACCCCTTGATGGCGGCCAAGGGCGTTTTCAGTTCATGCGAAACATTGGCAATGAATTCGCGACGCATGTCATCGACTCGGCGTGACTCCGTTTCATCACGCAGCGACAATTGCAAGTTGGGCTCATCATCGGTGTCAATCAAATCCACTCGGACCCGCAACGGACGGATGACACCCTGGTCATGCACCTCCACCGTGAACTCTTGCGGCTGATGTTCTTTCACAGCCGATCGAACCGACGCCAGCAACTGAGGCACACGTACCAACTCCGTGAAACAACGCCCCAGCAAAGCGTCGCGTTTCTTCAGCCCCAACAACCGCACGGCAGATGGGTTGATCAACAGAACCGAAAAGTCCTTCGCCAACACGATCACGCCGTCGCTGAGCTGCAACAGCGCCGAGGCGTTTTGCTTTGTTTCCGCGTGCAGGCACCGAAGCCGTTCTTGCCACTTTTGAATTTCGTCGTTGCTGTCACGCACATAAGCCGAAACAGCGTCGTCCTGTTGTGTGTTGTGCCAATGGCGGAACACCAAGGACAACCCGATGGTGAGCAAACTGACCAACCCAACCAACCATGCCGATGCCCCGCCAACGACCAAGATAAGAATCAGAACCATCCCAAGGATCGCAGGCCCGAACGACCACAATGGAGATTCTGAAAAGCAGATCGGCGAGGGTGTTCGTCGGGCGTCCGGGGTCATACCGTCATTCGAATCGTCAAAGGCAAACGGGAGGTCCACTCGCAGGTTGTTTCTTCCACCGATAGCAGCCATGCTAACCGGAGACACGGCGACCGGTCTCGCATTTCGTTCCGTGACCGCCAAACCGTGCCAGTCTACCGTTTGGTGTTTCCCGCAGCATCTCGCAAGATAGAAGATTTCATGAAGGTTTCTGAGGGGCGGCGAGGTTCGCGAATGAGAAAGGATCGGCCTGATTCGCCTCCGGAAGAAATGGAACGGATCGGTGCGACCTCGATGCCCTTGGCTGATTTCGCCGGCGGATGCCTGACCTCACTGAGTTCCGTGGTGTTGTCCTGTGGCTTGCTGTTGCTCAATGGTGCCTTTGTAATGGCATCGTTGTCAGCGTTCAGTGCCGCGGGGGTGGGCTGGTTCGAGAACGAAAAGGTCAGCCAGTTTCTCCTGTTCGGGGGCCCCGTCGCTCTGCTAATCATTCAATGGATGATGCTGGACTACCTCCGGTTCCTCTGGCGTCGACGTCAGGCGGGATGAATCTCGCCGAGGGTTTGGAGCCGCACTGATCAGGGGGCCCCGCTCTTTTTGCCCTCCAGAACGGTTGGTCTGGTCAGATCGTAACGGTTCAGGGGGTTTTGAGTTGGTCGGATGTTGCCCGGTTCGACAGGAAAAGCTGTTGCCGGTCACGTGATTTGCGTAAACTGGGAAACCTCTTCTGATTGATCGCCGCGCCACTCTTCTGTGACGGTGCCCCCGTTGACCGGACCAACGCCTCGTTTGACTCTCCGCTTCCTGATGCCGATGGATCGGTACTCGGGCCGAATTCATGCGCCGACCCGAAATGCCCCCGCAGGCCCAAAGGAACCACGAGGCCCCCAAAGTGATGCCGCGTCGAACGATCACCGCACGCGTTGGTTGCTCGACAAGGCGATGAGTCTTCCTGAACGAGCACGCTGGCTTGGATTCGTCACTTGCCTACTGTTCGCGTTTGTTCTGTCCCACGACGTTTCAGCACAACCGCCCGGCACGACGCCCTCCCCAGAAGTGGTTCGGGGCGAATCTGGCGGAATCACTCCGGATGCGTTTCTGTTTTTGGATGAATCAGGAACTCCCGTCGTCATGCCTCGGATGTCGTTCGAGGAGATCGATCGCCTGCGCCGACTCGAGCAGGGCATTCAGGTTCAAGACCGTCGGGCCACGCTGCAGCGAAACAACCTGGTCGGTTCGGTTCACGATCAGCGTGCGGAGTTTGAATTGGACTGCCACTTCGTCATTGACCCACGCAGCACACGCGAAGGCAGCTCGGCACCGATTGTTCTGGACCTCGGCCTGAATGGTTTCCATTTGCTGGAACCGGCGATTGTCCGGACCGCGCCCAATGCCGATGACTTCGGTGCCGCGGGGAATCCAGGCGAAAACAACTCCGATCGTGAGCTCGCAAACGCTTTCGTTCGGGTTGCCCAAACCAAATCCACCGCTCGCGATGAATTGATGGACCCAGCCGCTTCGGTCACCAATGGAAACGGGGCCCTGGGAAACTCTTCTCGATCCAATGCTGGCTTGAGCTATGAATTGGTGCTTCCAGCAGAAGCGGCCTCTCCCGACAATCCGGTCGACTGCGTTTGCAAGCTGAAGATGTCCACGCGGGTGCGCCGCTTGGGTCCGTTGACCAGTTTCCTTCCGCTGTCATTGCCAACCGTGCCGACGCGAGTGGAAGTGTCCGTTGATCCTCATCAAAAGGAATCCAGCAACACTTCGCCTCCGCTGATCACCGCCGAGATCGTTGGCAATGGGCGAGAAGTCTTGCGTCAATTGGCTCGCCGAGAATCAGACGATGAATCGCGGCGACGGTCGCGGTTTGAAATCGACAGTCAAGGCGGCGAATTTGCCTTCAAGTGGCAATGGTTGCCGTCCGCCACCGAAGCGGCTCGTCTGTTGGAAACCGAATCCAATGCCACCCTGCGTTGGGAATCACCAGCAGACCCGCCCACAATGCAAGTTCGGATGATCGTTCGAAACCTGCGCGGACAACTGGACAACTTTGACATTGAGTTGCCCGAACGAGCCGTCCTGCTGGGCAGTCCCGAAGTGGTGATCAACGACGACAACCGCGAAAGCCCCTTGTCGCCGGGAACCAATGGCAATGACGAAGTCAGCGAAACCGCATTTGACGATACCGCATTTGAAACGGGCAACGCCATCGATGTCGCGGACTCGGGTTGGACGATGACACTGTTGGGGAATGACCAGCCGAACCAACCGGCCGCTCAAAACCAATCCGCCATCGAAAACAAACGCGAAACCGATGCGTCTCAAGCTTCCGGTTCTGCCTCCACGCGTCGGGTGCGTTTCTCCAGCGACCGCGCCGATGCGATGACGTCGACGTCGCTCGTGGAAGTCCGCTTGCAATTGCGTTTGCCGGTTCCTGAAGCGTCCGCGACCACACCCTGGACCATGCAATTGCCTCGAGTCCCGGATGCCATTGGTCACCGAGGAACGGTGACCGTGGTCACAGCCGAAGACCACCGCCTCCGCTGGCGGCCTCGCCTGGGCGTCGAAGCCATTGCGTCAGATGCCACGACAGTCAACGTCGGTGAACGAGCTCAAACGTTTCGTTTTCTTCGCGACGCGTTTCAGTTGCCTGTTTGGTTGTCAGGGAAACAGCGGCAACAACGCCTGAAAATTGCGATGGAGCTGAGCATCACCCGCCGCTTGGCGCGGTCGGTGATGACGGTGCAATCCAGTGGAGCGGGGATTGATCCGCAAGACATGCAACTGGAATTATCGGGCTGGCAATTGACTCACTTGACCGCGGATGAAGCCGAAACAGAACTCGATGTTTCCATTTCAGAAGGTCTGGTTCAGTGGCAAGCCGATGCGTCGGACGGCAAGTGGCCTCGCCAGTATGTGATCACTTGCGAACGCGTCGTGACCGAGGCGATGGCATCCGAGCCGCTTACCCTAGCGCTTCCCAAGCTGCAAACCAACGAATCGTCCAGCGCGGTGACGGAAGCGACTCTCGACATCACCGATGCCAAACGACTGCAGTGGTCGGTGGACCTATCACAGAGCGACAACCTGCAACGGATCAACAACGATTCCTCCAGTCGGTTTCGCCTTCTGTCGGTGGACGGCCCCTGGAGTGTGACTGGCAATTTCACGGAGCGCCCGTTGCGTCTGAGTCTCTCGGGCAGCACCACAATGGGCACGCAAGGCAACCAATGGATCAGCCAAACACGTTGGACGCTCACCAGCACCGTCGATTTAGAAGGCATCCTGCAATTTGAAATCCCGACTCCTTACCAGCAAAGCGTCCAGTGGACGTCCGTGGTGGATGGCGTGCCCGCGATGGTCCGAGAATCGGAATCGCGTTCTCTCTCGGATGGCTGGGTCAAGTACGAAATTGTGACGCCGCGACTGTCGGTGGGCACTCATGAAATCGAGCTGATTTCGCGATCGGTGCTGCGTGATCTCTTTCATGCTCCCGAGGCTTCCCAGTCATTGCTTCGCGTCGATTCCGATCCTGCCACCGTTGAATCCAAGGTGGAAACGGACAGCACGACGGACGACGGCGAAGTTGCATCCGTCACCGAGCAAGCACCCACTGAACCGACGTTGGCGAGCCTCGAGAGCGCACCGATCGATGATTCGCAACGCGAAGAGACTTCAGAACGAGATCCTAATCTCGCGAATTCGCGGGGCGATGCGGCGGGCAACTCGTCCGACCGATCCACGGACATGGAAACGCCGTCCATCACCGACCAAATTCTGATCGCCATCCCAACCCCAATCGCTGACCAGGTCACACTGGAAAAGGATTATCGTCTGAGCCTCCCCAATTCGGTGACCGATGGCGTGGGACAGATTTGGATCACAACCGTGGGCGATGAACGTTTACTTCCAGGCATTCGGCAGGTCGCGTCTGACAAAGCCACCTCTCCCATGCAGACCAGTGAGTGGTCACTGACATCGATCCCAGATGCTCCGTTTTCGTTGAAATTCCGCCAGGAGTCACTCGAAGAAACTCCTGTTCGTGTAACTCGAGCGGTGCTTCGCAGTCTCGTTGGCCAAAACACTCGCCACGAACAACTGATCGCGGTGGTCGAAGGTGGACGTCAAATTTCGATCGGGTTGTCGGAACAACTCAAAACCATTCGCATCGAAACTCGATTGGACGGGAATCGAATCGAACCCGCACGAAGTCGCAGAGGATTGCGAATCGATATCCCGGCGAACACTGGTGCGGGCCCAACGTCCTCGAACGTTCCTGATCCGTCCTCTTTGCACCTGCTGGATATCCGCCTTTGGACGGAAACCGAAGCCAGTCCGTGGTGGACCAACATCGAACCATTGATGCAGTTGCCAATTGGGTCCGCACAAATTGACTGGCAATTGTCCGTTCCGACCGACTCGCACCTGTTCTGGGCATCGTCGTCTTGTGGACGCTTGATGCGTTGGCAACGCGAACAATTGAGATTGTCGCGGCAACCGTTGGCCGACGACACCGAGTTGCTCGAATGGGTCACGTTCCCGTTTCAAGACAACGCCGCGTTGTTGGGGTCACTCAAAGAATCCACGACCAATGCTGCGTTCACGGTTCCCAGCAACCAATATCTTTTCTATTCCAGCGATCCGTATGCGTTTTCTGCACTGACCGTGTCACGAACTTTGATGTGGTTGGCGGTGGGCAGTTTGTCCCTGCTGCTAGCGGCTTCGACTCAGTTGTTCCCTAAGAGCCGACACCCGTTTGCGATCATCTTGCTCGCGGTCGTGTTGGCAGGTGTTTTGGTGACCGCTCCTGATGGAGTGATCGTCACGGCGCAGTTGATCATGATCTCATTGGTTCTGGTCGCCGTCTTCTATGCCATCTCAGCTTTGATTTCACCTCCAACGTCCGAGCGAGTGCTGCAGCCATCCGGAGCATCACGTGCTTCCGAGAAAATTCCGCCTTATGGTTCCACGCATGTGAACCGAAAATCGCAGGGTTCCTCACCAGGGTCCAGGCCCGCCGCAGTTGAATCGGCGGACATTCCCGGTCTGGGCGGATCATCACGTCGCCGCGTCGACTCAGGGCAACGTTCCAACGACGATTTGGAATCGTCTCCCAATGCGTTGGATGAAGGCATGGATGAAGAGGGAGCCACGACGAGCCATTCCCCGGGACCCCCATCATGATGCGTTGCGGCTCGAGCAGATCGATTGGGATGCTGATCCTGGTCGCCTGGATGACGCTGACTTCGCTGGCGATCGCGGACGATCCTCCAGCGGAAGCTCCTGAGCGTGAATCGGCCGTCGAGACCCGTGCAGAGGAAGAATCAACGGATCCAGTTTCATCGGAAAGCGAACCTTCACCAAAGGAGCCCACCGAACAGAAAGCCCCCGCAGACACCGTTGAAACCAATCCCATCTCCAGAGCAACCTCGGAGCGTTTGGCGCAGTGGAACCAGCTCGCCCAACTAGTTCGCGACGACGAATCCCTGCGTTGGATCTCGTTGTTTGGTTCGCAAATCGCAAGGTTGGTTCCCGATGATTTTCGTCCCGTCGCAACCGACGAGCTGACCCAAGCTCTGAACGAAGCTGCCGACGTGGGACAGGAGTCTTCAACGGACGACATCCTGCAGTGTGAAATGGTGGCGACGATCCAAGACGGATCGCTGATCAGCAAAGCAAGCCGAATGAAGTTCTCGTCCCGCTCGGCGAACAGACATCCGGTTGGAAAGGTCAGCTTTGCCGTTTCGCGACTGCGCGCCGTTGACCGGGAAACCGGAATTGAAACGGACTCCACGAACGTCCTCTTTGAATCGGACGACACCGGTTTGCTCACGATCGCCACCGACGTCCCTGATCAAACATTGGCCAACCAAACATTGGCATGGGATTGGCGACAGCAAGCGTTGCCAACATGGGATGGCAGTCGATGGGAACTCAGCTTGCCGCAAGCTTTGATCTCGCGATTGTGGATTCGAGTCCCTGCCAACCAAACACTGCGTTGCGAACAAGCCGTCCTGCGTGAAGTCTCCTCGGAGGCTCTGCCAAGTTGGTTCCGGGACGACGCAGAGAATACCACCGACGCACCGGACTCAGAAAACGATCGCTGGATCTTCGTCGAATCGGCTGGCTCTCAGCGGTTGGATCTGCAACTGCGGACGCGGGAGCAAACGGCCGCAGATGTCCAAACGGCCACCATCGTTCGTGGTTGCCGAATGACCTTTGATCACGACGGATCGATTCTCAACTGGCAGTGTCGATTGGTCATCGACCCACAGCCCATCGCTTCCATTCCACCATGGGTTTGGCTGCACGGCGATGTGACTCGGATCGAGATCGATGAACGAGAAATCCCGTTCACCACCCACCCTCTGCACAAGAACCCACATGAGCCGGATTATCGCAATTCATCGGCGTCCATCATCCGCTTGGCATCCCTGGATGAAGCCGAAGTTCCTTCCACCTCCGAGACGCGAGTCATCCTCATCCAGGGAACCTTTCCGTTGAATGGGAAGGACGAATCCCTCTCGTTACCGGAACCGATCTTCCCGAGCTCCTTCGTGGTCACTGCGGCGCCTTGGCAATTCCAGTGGACAATGCCCTCGCACCTGTTCGCGACACGTTGGCAACTGCCAGATGATTGGCAATTGTTGCCGCCGACCAAGGATGCCAACTCGTCGTCATCCCCCACTGCGACCTGGAATGCCATTGGGCCGCCTCCTTCGCGAGCTCCGCTTGATGCGAAACGGCTTTCATCATCATTAACGGAAGCAGACAGCCAGGCCGCAAGGGAATGGCCACCGTCTTCGCTCACCAGTTCCTGGGAAGTCGATTTGGCTCAATCCGAATCACTCCTTTACGCTGACCATCAAACTCGATTCCTGTTGCAAGACAACGCCATTCAAGCGCGTTGCACCATTCATTTGACAATGGCTGCTGACCGGTTGGCTCCCATCCAACTCGAGATTCAGAATGGTTTCTCGTTTGATTCGATCACGGTCGGCGAAACCCGTCGAACGTTGACCATCAACGCTCCCAATCGCCGAGGTCGCAAGATCACCGTTTGGCCCAGCCCTGATGAAGTCCAAACTCGTCCCGGTGGTGAAGGGACACTTGAAATCCGAGCCACCGGCCAAACCCGGCGGGATCCCAACAACCCTCGGGTCAACGCATTGTGGATGATTCGCGTCGTGAATTGTCCCGGTCAAATGACCGCTGCGGTGATTCCACCGGCAGACATGGGATGGACGGCGGAAACCGCAATCACACCTTCGCGAATTGAATTCTCTGAACTGTCCGCCGAGCAACGACGCTTCTTCGCGCCCCTTCCAGGCGACGCCATTGTCCTAGGTCAATCGATTCGACAAACGCCATCCCTGACATTGGAAACGCCCGACAGCACCATCATCGGTTCATGCCAAACCAATCTGTCAATGGTTCGCGACGACATTCAACAACGGGTGGAGGTGCAAGTCGAAGGTCTGCCGCAGACATCACGGTTCGTCAAAGTGAGACTGGCCGCCCGATCGGAACAATCATCACCAGAAAACATGACATGGCAGACTCGCCTGTCCCCGTCTTCCGCGTTGAATTCCGTCGACGAAGAACGAATCACCCGGCGGTGGGTACCACGTCAAACGATGAAGTCGCCAACGGAACCGCCGAGCGAATCATCCCCTTTCACCCCGACAACCGCGCCCGTCCCTTCACCAGCAGGAACCGGTGGATGGTTTGAGTGGAGCATTCCTGTTCCGCGAAATTTCAATGACCAATCCGCTCTGATCGGGACTTGCATCCATGTGATCGACCATGGCGATGTCAAAACAGACGAAGAATCCGTCGCACCGTCGCACCCGATCGGGATGTTTCGACTGGCCGATGCAACCTCGCAAACATGTGAACTGGCAATCGAATCCGATTTGCAACTGGCGCGTCCAGTTGGAAACCTGGTCGGAATCCCAACCACCAACACCGCCAGCAAAACAGGGGCTTTTCGTTATCGATACGAGACGTCTCCTCACGTCATCATTCAGGTTCGCCGCAAACACGAAATGCCGCCATCCAATCTGGTGCGACAGCAATTCACACACGTGATTGCTTCGGCCAGCGGCGATGACCGAATCCGAACCCGTTTTGAAATCTTTGCCACGCAACCGATCGAAGTTGAATTCCCTTGGGACGCCCACTTGATCGAAGCCCGAATCGATGGAGTGAAAGTTCAACCGGAAACGACGAAGGAGCATCACCTGCTCTTCAACGATCCTCCTGCGTTCGACGCCATCTTGGAAATTGAATGGACAACCACTTCCTTTGAACAATCCTGGTTGCGACAGACTCAGGTGTCCGATTTAAGAGTCGTCGGCCTGACGCTGGGTTCCCAACGTCGCGTCACACCGGCGGAAGACAGTTTACAAATTCCACTGCTCGGTTCTCCCGATGCACCTGTTTTGATTTTCTCTCAAATCGTGGTTGGAATCGGATGGGTCGGTGCGCTGGTGATCCTTGCAATCAGTCTCTATGCGGGCTGGGCGGCTCGTTGGGGAGTGGCCTGCGGTTTGGCGTTGTGTGTGTTTGCGATGCTCCTGTGGCCAGAAGCATTCGTTTCGCTGACGGCTTGGGTCGCGTTGCCTTTGACACTCAGCTTGCTGCGTTTGACGACCCAACAATGGCAAGCGTCCCGTCAGTCAGACCAATCGTCCCAACAACCTTCGAGTGGCCCGACTCCATCAAATCGCTCTGCGAATCTTTCCCGTTCCACCGGAGAAGATCCCACCAGCGACTTTTCCAGCTCGGCTTTGCTGCGCAATTGGCTCGGTTGGGCGATGATCGGAACCTTCACCATCAGTGGCAACGTTGCTTCCGCCCAAACGCGTGACGTGTTGGTGCCTTTGGATTCCAACAACCAACCCATGGGCAACAAAGCGTACATTCCTGAATCGCTCTACGAGGATCTGTTCCTGGTTCGATCCGATGAACGTGTGCGTCAGGTTTCGTTCCTGAACACGAACTACGAATTGGATTTGACCTCGGAACGATCCAAGCGTGCAATCAGTTTGGCTCGCGACGAATTCCCGATTGAATTGTCAGCAAGGTTCACAGTCGAAACATCCGTCCCCAGCAGTCGTCTTCGCCTGCCGTTTTCGCCTGAATCAATCGAAGAGTTGGTCCTGATTCGCCCCGACGAAAGCACGCGTGTTCTGACGACCACCACTGACGACCAGCCAGGCACACTGATCGTGGTTCCATCCGGCAAACGATTCGACCTTCAACTTCGTTTGCGATGCCAGACATCACATCACGCAACGGGAACACAAATCACGGCGGAGCTGCCCAGTCTGCCACAAGCTCGTTTGGTGGTCCGTCGTGACTATCGCATTCACAATTACCGAGTGGTGACCGACAACATTGCTTGGCCAGCGGTGAATCGCCCGGTCGGTTTTGGTGTCATCTCGTCCAATCAGTTTCCGATCGGACCGTGTCGTCAGTTGCAGATCCATTTGCAAAGCAAAGCCACCGCCGATGCTCTTGCCAGCGGTGTTGCCCCGACGATCGATAACGAAACGGACCCGCAGAGCAATGCGGACGACACACAACTTCCGGTGGCTTGGAACCACGCGTCCCAATGGAAACGTCGCTATTGGTTGAACGCCAGTTCCAAACACTGTTCTATTGAATGCGAACTGGATCCATTGCAAACCCCGCCCGCCGGCGGCGAAGTCATCCTGCGATTTGATCCCGAAACAACCGCAGCCCCGCGTTTGCTTTCTCGCGACTGGAAGCTGCTTCGCGAAACCCCAAACCAGTGGATGCTCACGCGAGTCAGTTCGACAGACAAACCCATTCGGTTGGTCTGGGACCTCTGTTCGGATTGGTCAGCGGGATCCGAATCGATCGAAGCGGAAACCACCGCTTCGGAATCAAACGGCGTGGCTGCTCCTGAATCTGCGTTGGACGACGAGCGAGTGCTTGGCTGCCCCGGGCTTTCATTGCACGCGCACTGGCAGGAACCAGAAGACACAAAGCCAAGACCCAACAATTCGCGAACCGTGTTCTCGGAGACATTGGTTGCCTGGACACTGTCCAGCGAGTTGCAGCCTCTGTGGCCCGCCTCGTTGGGTACCGAACGGGTCCCAACGGAACAATTCTATGCCCAGTGGTCCGGTTCAATCAGTCGACTGGATCGAGCCGCGAAGAGCTCGGGAACCACGCCGATCGTTCGCATTGGACTCATCGAGCAAGCGAACCTTGTCTTTCAAGCACGGCATGAGATCCACTTGGATCCAGCACAACAATCGATCCGTCTCGAAGCCTCCTTTGAGCCCAATCCCGTCACCGTGGATGCGGCCTCAACGAATCCCGTGGTCGGAACACTTGATCCCGATGGCGAGGACACCCCACCGGCGAACTTGGAAAGTTTCCGCCCTCAGATGATCAAGATTGTGCTTCCGCCCAAAGCCCAGGTCTTCAACTGGCGGATCCAGCAACCTGGGTTGCCAATCAATTCCCCGTTCACTTCCGCCGGCCAAGCGACAACTCCCGATGCTCCCGGGAATTCCGACATCGACGAGGAGGACGAGAGTTCATCCGCTGAACCGGATGGCAATCGTTTCGATTCCACTTCTGAGCCATCCAACGGGCAATGGAAATTGGTCCGAGAAGGCAACCAGGACTGTCTTTTGATCCGCTATGAAGGGCGCGGAATGGAAGTCATGGTGGAGGCACAAGTCGCGTTGAAAAAGTCGAACGATAACGCGTTGGCGTTGATAACGATCGAACCTGTCCATCCCATCGGGAGCGTGACATCGATGGATGAAGTGGTCGTCTCACGAGCAGCCAATGCCAATGTCCAGTGGAGCACGCCTCCTCTGGTGGAAGGCCAAAATTCCGGGGATGGAGGCCCCGCGTCGATGCTCGCCGCGGGAAAAATCTTGATCTACCAAGGGTTTATCCGTGACTCCGTGATGAACTTTCTAGGCGACGCTCGCTTCCGTGTGTCGCCGATCCGCCACCCGTTCCAAACGGACGCCAGAGTTTCTTTGCGTTGGGAAGAAGGTCGCTGGATCACTCAAACGGACCTTCTCCTGAAGTCCAAACAACCACCTGATTTCTTGGATGTTGAAATGCCGTCGCGGTGGTGCGACGCTCTTCAAATCCATCCGCTTTGCGCCTCCACTCGCCAACCAACACTCAGTCCTGCACGCCAGGTGATCCGCATTCGTTTGGCCAACAAAGACATCCGCTCGATCCGTCTTACCAGCCGTCTCGCGGCGGGCGATTTATTGCGAGTCAGTGTCCCCAGAATTCGAGTCCTGCAATCTCAACGATCACGAACTGACATCGTCGTCCCCAATCGCTTGACGAATGCGCCCATTCGCTGGGAGACCAGCGGCGTGGATCCCATGCCACGACCAAGATGGAATCTTCCTGCAAGCGACACGTCAACAAACGCCAACGCAGAAAAAGAGCAAGGGGCCAACCAAGACAGCACTGACCAATCCTCCACTCAATCGGTAAACGTTGACAACGAAGAACACAGTTTCTTCCGCGTCACGAATGAGAACTGGTCGGTGGAGTTGGAACCATTGCGGAAGACCAACAACGTCGCGGCTGTCATGCACGCAGATCACCAACTGCTGAACGACCGTTTTCTCGTCAGCCGTTTTGACATCGTCCCCGGCGACAGTTCTTACCTGACGCTGAACCTGCCAAAGCATGCTCGTTTCGTCGCGGGATGGACCAATGGATTGCCAGCAGACGTGATCCCACTGTCAGACAGAAAACTCCAATTCTTGATGCCCCTGAGCCGCCTCAGTCAGGGAATTGAGGTCCTGCTGGAATTCAACCGCCGCCTTCCCAACATCAACCAGCAAGAATCAACCATTCCGATTTGGGAAGAAATCCCAACGTCTCCGCATGCCACCTTCACACGACTGCTGTCTCGACAAAGCGACGCAAGCGATTTGCTGTCCCTTTCCAATCAGGCTTTCGTTGACTCTGGATCAACCACAGGCGACGCAGACGAGAAGAAAACAGGTTCAGATCGGCCCGATGGCAGCCCTTCCGAAACAAGCAATCAGGCTTCAGACGAAAGTCGCTGGTCACCAATCACCCCGGATCAAAGGTGGCAGATTCTGGCGACCAACACGGGTCGCTCCATTGCCGCCGCGTCCGATTCATTGGCGGACCGTCGAGACGAAGAAGTGGCCGCTTGGATGAAAAATTGGCTTCAACGGTACGCGTTGCTGAGCCAATCCGCTGGTGTCGCATTCGATCCAATCAACGCATTCACGGATGAGTCCATCTCGCTGGAGAAACTTTCCGCTGAACTGACCAACCGCCCACTGGATTCGGTTTACTCCTGGGAGGACATGGAGTCGTTCCTTGCGATGCAGATTCAGCGTTACTCCGTCAATGAAACCGATGACTGGTGGCAACTCAACCGAGATTCCGAACTGGGCAACGGTCAGTGGTCGTCTGTTCTGACGGGACAAAAACCGGACCGCTGGATCATCGACAGCCAGTATCGATCCAGTGAACCAACCCTGCCGCCGCAATGGTCGAAGCCAGCCCCACCATCTCTGTCCATCCAGTGGGCACAGCACGGCATGCGGTTCCTGCTATTATTGACCAGCGCTTGCTTGTTGGTTGTCTTGCGTTTGCAGCCCAGCCGAACTCGGCGGACCGCGCCGCAAGCGAATTGGGTAACGAACCTTCAAGACTTGATGGCGCACCCGGCAACATGGATCTTTGGACTTGGATGCATCGCAATGATTCTGGCACCGATTCCTCTCGCGCTCGCTTTAATGGTCACCGCGGTGATGCTCAGCGGATTCGAAGTGTTTTGGAAAACACTTCGTAAAAAACTACGACTGTGGGCTTCCGCTTTGCTGGTCGTCATCTTTTTCACGTCTCCGTTGGAACATGCGGCAGCACAAACCGTCGCCTCCCCCAGCCCGTCCGAGATCGCTCGCCAAATGAAGTCGCGGGAGGGATGGAAATTGCAATTGGTCGCCGCCGAACCGATGGTCATCGACCCGGTCTCCGCGGCGTGGGACCCACAGGGTCGATTGTGGGTGGTTGAAATGTCGGATTACCCGCAACCCGCCGAGGATGCCGAACCGACGCAGGGCCGGATTCGTGTCTTGAGTGACGTCGACGGCGATGGCGTGATGGATAAAGTCACCACATTTGCCGAAGGTTTGAATTTCGCGACCGGAGTGTTGCCGTGGCCGACGCGAAACACAGAACAACCGGATGCCGACCAACCGGACGCCTGGCTGGATGGCGTGATCGTGACGCTGGCGGGCGAAATCGCGTGGCTGAGGGACACCGATGATGACGGAATCGCAGACGATCACCAAACTTGGTTTCGCGGCTTCACAACTGGCAACGAACAACTGCGAGCCAATCATCCCATCGTCGGCCCCGATGGATTGATCTACGTCGCCAATGGACTGCGAGGCGGAAAGATCGAAGCGGTCGATTCGCGTTTTGATGCCCATACCGAACCGCTAACTCTTTCGCAAAATGATTTTTGTTTTGACCCTCAGGGTGGCTACTGGGGAAAGGTTGCAGGCAACAGCCAACACGGTCTGACGATCGATGATTTCGGTCGCCGAATCGGCTGCAGCAACCGCAACCCAGCGATCCAGGCGGTGCTCGACATCAACACGATCGAGCGAGATCGCGAGCTTGCACCCGTCGACGCGTTGATGGACATCGCTGCGGCAGGAGAACATTCCGAGGTTCGGCCGATCAGCGACGCTTGGACCACCAGCCACCTGCACTCCGGGCAGTTCAGTGCCGCCTGTGGTGTTTTGGCAGTCGACGACAATTGGTTGCTGGTTTGTGAACCGACCGGTTCGTTGGTCCAACGACAACAACTGCGATTCGATGGCGAAGAATGGCACGCGACGCGAGAGCCGACGGAAACCGAGTGGCTCGCCAATGAGCACACTTGGTTTCGCCCAGTGGACCTGGTGGCCGATCAAGGCAAATCAGTGCTGGTGCTCGACATGGCTCGCGCGGTGATCGAGCATCCCGACTGGGCACCAGAGGAACTGAAAAACCGCCCTGACACGTGGCACGGCAACGACCTCGGCCGCATCTGGCGCATGCTTCCATCCGACGCCCAACCCAGCTTTCAACCGATACGAAATCACAACGAAGCGGTTGCAGCGTTGCGTTCCGAAGACGCGGTTCGTCGATCCATGGCAACGTTGTACCTGACGTCAAGAATGACAGTCCCGGAATCCAAATGGATCGTCGTCGAGACGCTTTCCGAATTGCTGAACGCTCCCGAAACCAACCCGGCGACCAAAGCGAGAACCGCGGCACTGCTTGCGAAACACGGCGACCTCTCACCGCAACAACACTCCCGACTCAGCACCGAATCGGAACCGCGCCTACGTGCCTTCGCCGCTCGGCAAACGAGTCGTTGGGACGCGAAAACTTTCCAGCTCTTTGCACACGACAGCAGCTCGTTGGTTCGCCGGGTCGCCCTGGAACAATTTGTCGCCTCAGAAGTCTGCCAGCAAATCGCGAAGGATCCTGAATCCGAAGACTTCAATTCCATCCTGGATTCCTTGCACCTCCTGGCTGTGAACCAAGCGGACTCAAATTGGGTGGCAAAGCTGCTTCCATCCATTCCTCCATCCATGCTGCATGACCTCATTCGGCGCACCTTGGCTGCGAACGAATTCCCCCTGGCGACAAACCGACAAAGCAATCTGTTGGAATGGATCCAGCGTTCCGCAGCAGCCGATCCGATCAAAACTCTCGATCTGATTACCAACGTCGATGCCCCGCATGAGTCGCTCGCATTCGTCGCCCGCTGGATCCTTGGTGCCAACTCCACTGCTCAAGGAAGGAAAGTGTTCAACGGTCCGCACGCGGACTTCTTCGCTCGGGTGACCCAAACCGCGAAAGCGACGTTGGCCGATCCAGATTTCGATCATGAACAACGCGAGAACGCGGTCGAGGTGCTGCTCCGCCTCGCACCCGATTCGTCCGAACTTCGCGATCGGCTCACCGATTCCACGAGCGCCGACCTTCGTTCGCGAATTTTGGCTGGATTGCTGAAGTCCGATCCTGAATGGACACGTTCGATCTTGGTTTCGCACCCGGACCCTTGGCGTCCCCAAGAACGCAGCGTCGTTTGCCGCGATGCCCGCTCGAACCCTGACACCGCGAAGTGGTTGCTCACGGCGGTTCAACAGGAACGTCTGCCTCGTTCGTTTGTCGATGCAACCACTGCGAATGCCCTGCGTTCTCATCGTGTTGAAACCATTCGAGAACTTGCCAATCAAACCTTTGCTCCCCCGGAAGACCGTGCCAAAGTTTTGAGACAGTACGCCGAAGTCGCCGAACGATTTTCGACCGCCGATGTTGTCCATGGCCGGCAACTGTTTGTGCAACACTGCTCGAATTGTCACCGCATGGAAGGTGTGGGGCATCCGGTCGGTCCCGACATCAGCGACAGCCGCACCAAGACCGCAGAAGCATTGCTGGTCGCGGTTCTGAATCCCGATGCAGCAATCGATGCTTCCTTCACTCGCTATCAGATTTTGACAGTGGACGGCGAAGTCGTATCGGGTTTGCTTCACAAGGAAGACTCTGAATCCGTCACGTTGCTCGAAGCGGGCAACCAACAACGGCGTGTGAATCGCGCTGACATCGAAACCTTTCGCGCTGTCGACGCTTCTTTGATGCCCAGTGGGATGGAACAAACCTTGTCCGTGGATCAAATGTCGGATCTGATCGCATATTTGAAACGTTGGCGATACACCGCCGAAGGTTTGTGATGCCGTCCCCTCCCGCTGCTGACTCGCCCGTGTCCGATCCCAACCATCGCATCTACCTGGATCACGCTGCGACGTCGTGGCCAAAAGCACAAGGCGTTGCCGAAGCGATGGTCGATTTCATGACCAACGTCGGGGCCTCCGCCTCGCGAGGCAACCACGCATCGGCAATGAAGGCCAATGAACTCACTCGTTCGTTACGTTCTAGACTGACCCGTTTCGTGAATGCTGAATCGGCCGAGTGCATCAGCTTTCATGCGGGATGCACATCGGCACTGAACGCCGTCATCCATGGGTTGGTTGGTCCGTCGCATGCGATCGGAAAGGACTCACACCTCCTGGTTTCGGCGGTGGAGCACAACGCTGTCTTGCGTCCCATTCTGATGGCGGCAAATTCCGCCAACGCAATGCTGGAAGAGGTCCCGTCGGACGCACACGGCTCCCTTCCAGTCGACGAGCTCATCGGAAGGATCAACGACGCAACGCGCTTGGTCGCTCTTTCGCATGTGTCCAACGTGACCGGAGCGGTTCAGCCGATCGCTGACATCGGCGAGGCAATCTCTCGGATCAACCAATCACGAGATGCGTCCAATCAAATTCTGTTTCTTTGCGACGCGGCACAGTCGCTGGGTTACCTGCCGATCGATGTTCAAGCCCTCGGAGTGCATGCGTTGGCGGCTCCCGCACACAAAGGATGTGGTGGTCCGCCAGGAATCGGAATGCTTTCCCTCTCACCCCAATGGCACGATCAGATCCAACCGTGGATGCAAGGCGGAACGGGGCACGATGGCCGGTCCGACGAGATGCCCCCAAGCATGCCGCAAAAACTAGAACCTGGAACGATGAATCTTCCCGCCATCGCAGGATGGTTGGCGGCGATGGATTCCATGGCCACGCGGCAAGAATCAGCGTTGGTACTGGCGGAACGGTCTCAGCAACTTCACCGCGGTTTGAACGCCATCGAAGGGATTCAGGTGTTCGGTCGCCCCGGCCCGCTTCCGATCGCCAGCCTTGATTTTGGCCCCGACCTTCCTCCGGACGATGCCGCCGCGATTTTGGATGCGGAGTTTAGAATCGAGGTGCGTGCGGGCCATCACTGTGCCGCTCGCATTCACAAGTACCTCGGGACCGAATCCGCCGGCACGCTTCGCATCAGTGGGGGACACGGGACCAATCCTGAGGAAATCGACGCCGTGATCGCTGCCGTCGCGGAAATTGCCGCTCAAATCACATCGTTGACCTGATCCCGCCAAAGGTCCCCCGACGGGCGAAGTCCCCTCACAGACGAGGGTATCGGCGCGGCGTCTCAGCGCATGCTCGCAACGGCAGGCATGGAAACAATGAGGTGGATCGGTTTCAATAATGGTGTGTCGCCAAGCGGCGCGTCGCCGATCCTCTTTGATTGAAATCCCCATGGTCGATTTGCCAACCACCACGCCTCCTGAACCACCGACGACCGGAAACGATGAGATGGATGCACTGCATCCGTTGAAACCGTACCGATCGCTGGAAAATGAGGTCCTTCAGCAACGCATCGAAGCGGTTCGAAAAGAACTCGGGGAAGAACTGCTGATCCTCGGCCACCACTATCAGCAAGACGAGGTGATCGAGCACACCGACTTGCGTGGCGACAGCTACCAGTTGTCTGAAATGGCTGCGAAAAGCCAAGCGTGCCGCACGATTGTTTTCTGTGGCGTGCACTTCATGGCGGAAACGGCGGACATTTTGGCCAACCGTCCCGACCGAATCGAAGCTCGCGGTGGTCGGCGAGTCGATGTGCTGCTGCCTGATATGGCCGCCGGTTGCTCGATGGCTGACATGGCCGCGATCGCTCAGGTCGAAGCGGCTTGGGCGGACATGTCCGAAGTGATCGACACCGAACAAGTCATCCCGGTCACGTACATCAACAGTGCCGCCAGCTTGAAAGCCTTCTGCGGTCGCAATGGCGGAATTGTCTGCACCAGCAGCAACGCGAAAGCGGTTTTGGAGTGGGCGTTTGAACGCGGCCAACGAGTGTTCTTCTTTCCCGATCAACACCTTGGCCGCAACACCGCGCTGACGATGGGCATCACAGAAGACCAAATGCCGGTCTGGGATCCTTACGCCCTGGAAATGGGTGGCAACACCGACGAACAAATTGAATCCAGCCGTGTGATTTTGTGGAAAGGTCACTGCAGCGTCCACCAAATGTTCCGCGCCGAACACGTCGATCGGTTCCGCAAAGAACACGAAGGAATCAAGATCCTCGTCCACCCTGAATGCCCCCGCGAAGTCAACGACATCGCCGACGTCAGTGGCAGCACGGGCAAGATCATTCAAACGGTCAAAAACGCACCCGCGGGGACCAAGTGGGCGATCGGAACGGAACTGCACTTGGTCAATCGTTTGAAGGACGAGCACCCTGAGCAAGAGATTCACTTCCTCAGTCCTGTCGTCTGCATGTGTGCGACGATGTACCGAATCGATCTGACGCACCTTTGCTGGACCCTCGAAAACTTGCGTGACGGCCGCTTGGTCAACCAAATCCGCGTCGACGAGGAAACCACCCAGTGGAGTCTGATCGCGTTGGAACGAATGTTGGCAGTGAAATGACGTCTGCCCAACCTTTCGAGAACGCCTCGCCGTACGAGCTAGTCACGACACCGACGGCAACGAAATCTTCGACCGGTCGAGTCGGAATGATCGTGGCGGGATTGGCCGGCGCGTCGGCGGTCGGTATCGGAGCCTTTGGTGCCCATGGATTGCCGGATTTCCTCGAGCGATCCGGGTTGGATCCCGAAACGATTGCTCGCCGGGTCGAGCAATTTGATACGGGCGCCCGATACCACTTGGCTCACGCGATTGTGTTGTTGGCCCTGGCGGTCGCTCCGCTGCGGCCAACCAAGTGGCTCAGAACGATCCGCATTCTGATGATCGCGGGACTGGTTTTCTTTTCTGGCAGCTTGTATTTGCTGGTTTTGACCAACACGCCTGTGATGGGCGCGATCACTCCAATCGGCGGACTTTGCTGGATTGTGGGTTGGTTGATGTTTGTGG
>NZ_JBICHO010000043.1:0-9326 GCF_043100905.1 Rhodopirellula sp. JB055
GGGTGGGCGGTCGGCACAAGTTCCACTCTCATCGATGGCAGTTCGGCGGCGATCATGTCGGCCGTCCATCCTTGATCAATCAATTGCTGCAGGCTTTCGCCCCAGAGCGCGGGCAAGTCTGCCATCCCGGATTCGGATTCAATGCGATCTCGAAACTGAGCGGCGGAACCTTGTTCAGCCATGCTCAGCAATTGAAACGCGATCGAATACGCCTGCGTCAACTGAACCGAATCAGCCGGGGCTTTGGCGGGATCCAGTTTGCTGCCCGGCACTGGCAGCAGTTCGGCCAGTTTTTCGTCGCCACCGCGTTGTAGGACGGTTTGAAGTGCCGACAGCATCCACTGCCAATCGCGATTCAGTTGGTCGACATCAAGAGCGAGAATATTGGCTGAAACCATCGTGGCTGTTCAAAGAGGTGAAAAGGACGAGGAAGGCACGGCCCCGCAATCATCATTGGATCCGGGCAATCACTGAATCGTCGGGTAACAAACGCTTCTTGCCAATGGTGACCGCGCATAAAAAAACGAGCACTGTTCATGAACAGCACTCGCTCTTATGTCGGTGAAACGTCGTCGCCGATTCAGCTCGGAAACGGACGAATTCCGTTGATTCAGTTGCAGCAAGGATCTGGGCAGCACTTTTTGGCTGCGAAGCGAGCCTTGATTTTGGCGAACAAGCCACACTTTGGCTTTGCACATGGATCGCAGCAAACTGGAGCTGGTTCGCAGCAAGGAGCTGGAGCTGGCTCGCAGCAAACTGGAGCTGGAGCAGGTTCGCAGCAAACAGGTGCTGGTGCTGGAGCAGGTTCGCAGCAAGGTGCTGGAGCTGGAGCTGGTTCGCAGCAAACGGGTGCTGGAGCTGGCTCGCAGCATACTGGAGCTGGTTCGCAGCACACGGGGGCTGGTTCGCAGCAGGTGTTCTTCTTGAAGCACTTGAAAAAGCCAGCTTCTGCTTGTGGAGCCACGGCAACGCTGGAAACAGCGAACAGGGCAACGACCATGATCGATCGAATCATCTAAACTCTCCTAGACTAGGTGGATATGCCTCAAACACGCGCGGAGGCAATTTGGGCAGAGTTTAGGTGTCACGCAGCTTGCGTCAACCATAGCAATTACGCTGCAAAAACCGAATAAAACGACTTTGCGGCCAGTTTTCTTGCGGTTTTTGAGCGTTTTTACGCGACAGGGTTCGATTTGAAAACGTTGCCGCGTCAGGATGTCGCACACTGCACCCTCGGCAAATCCGCTTGGCTGACGCCTGACAGAGCATTTTTCTGCTGAATCAGGCGGTTCAACCTGCAAAACGCGGGACACTTTCTCGCTGAATGGGGCGAGAATCAGGCAGCTCGCCGCACTGGCGTGACGACGTCTTCGCGTTTGGAGGGTTGCTCCACGCGGCGCCGCGGGATCGCAAGAGGGCCGCGTTCATCCGCACCGGCGTAGGCGTACCAGGCACGCTCGTCGATCGCGTCCAAGATGGATCCGGCAACCTTCACGGCTCGGGCTCCGGCAGAACCGTCGACAACCGGAGAGGATCCGCTTTCAATGCTGATGACAAAGTCATGCAGTTCGTCAAGGATTGCGTTTCGCGGTTCGAGTTCGTTGACCTGGCATTGCAGGTGTTCGCCGAATAATGCGTCGGCGTAGCCGAGCGGGTTGTCGGTTTGCTCGTGCAGATCGAACTGCCGCGAGGAAAGTGCTTCGCTGGCTCGAACCGTCGCCAGGGATGGTTTGCCAAAGTCGATTTGTGCAAAACCGGCAGGGCTGAACAAAGTCATGTCGCGAGCTGGCAGCGGGCTGACACGTGACGCTTTGAGGTTGGCGACCATTCCACATTCGAATTCGATGCGTGCTTCGGCGATGTCTTCGTGGTCGCTGACAACTGATATGCCGCTGGCGGAGATCGAACGCACCGCGGATTGAGTCAGAGAGAGAACCAGGTCCAGGTCATGGATCATCAGGTCCATCACAACGCCGACGTCCAAGCAACGTCCGGGGAAGCGAGACGCTCGTGTGGCTTCGACGTACTTCACGTCCACGCCGAATTCTTCTAGCGAGGTGAAGGCGGGGTTGAACCGTTCGACATGGCCGACTTGCAACACGACATTTCGTGTCGATGCCATCAAGGCCAAGCGTCGTGCGTCGTCGGATTCGGCGGCGAGTGGTTTTTCGACCATCAAGTGCTTGCCAGCTTTGATCAATGTCGAAGCGATGTCGGCGTGATAGTCGGTGGGGGCTGCGATGATGGCAGCGTCGATGTCATCAATAACATCGTGGTAGTCCGAGTGAGCGGCGACGCCGTGAGCGTCGGCAACGGCCTTGCAAGCGGCTTCGACCGGATCGCATATGGCGACGAGGCGAGCGCCGTCGACTTGAGAAATCAATTTCGCGTGGATGCGGCCCAAGTGACCTGCACCAATGACGGCGACTCGCAATTCCCGGTTCATGCTGCTTTCTTTCTTCTATCTCGGCCTGGGCCGGCACGACCAAGGCAACTGTTGTCAAAACAATCAAACAGGTGCCGCAACACGGGGCGGATCGGACCAGTCGCGAAGAGTTGATCGCGAGCGGGTTCCACGCCGATACGTTTCCGATACAGCAAACGAAACGCCTGTGTCAACACAGCAATGTCATCGTCGGTGTAGTCGTGGCGTTTGAGGCCGACGGTGTTGATGCAACGAGGGCGAGCGTCGGCCCCATCGACAATCACAAACGGTGGCACGTCTTGAAGGATGCGTGTCATCGCACCAACAAAACTGAGTGTTCCAATCGAAACGAATTGGTGCACGCCCGCGCCGCCTGCGATGGTGACGTCGTCGGCAATGTGAGCGTGACCGCCGATCATGCAGTTGTTGGCCAACACGATTCGCGAGCCAATGTTGCAATCGTGAGCAATGTGCGTTCCGGTCATTAGGTAGTTGTGGTCGCCGACGCGAGTCACACCGTCTTCTTTTTCGCTGGCACGGTTGATCGTGACTTGTTCGCGAAAGACGTTGCCGTCACCGATTTCGACACGCGTGGGTGTGTTGCGATAGCTGACGTCTTGTGGATTGGTGCCAATGGAAACGTGGGGAAAGATTTGGTTGTCGCAACCGATCGAGGTGACGCCATCGAGGGTCACGTGATCTCCCACTCGTGTTCGGTCGCCCAATTTGACATTGGGGCCAATGACGCAGAAGTGTCCGATTTGGACATCTTCGCCAATCTGCGCACGAGGATCGACCACGGCGGTTTGAGCGATATTGGCACTCATAGTTGGATCCTTGGTGCGTTGTTCTGAGGTTGAGGTGCGTGAGTGAAGCGAGTCTGATTCCGAGTTGAATTCATTCCGAGTTGTTGCATCATGCTGCTCGGCGGTGGTGCAAGCCACTGGGCGGGGTGGCTTGGTGATTTCGTTTGTGCTGTTGAGCAAGTTCTGCCAAGCGTGCCGCGACCATGCCATTGAGTTGGTGGCCACCACGAACGGACGTGAACTGTCCTACCAAAGTGACGCCAGCCAGGGAAAGGTCACCAATCAGATCGAGTGTTTTGTGGCGGGCGCATTCGTTGCGGAATCGGTACTCGTTGTCGACCGGCCCGTCATCGCTGATCACCAAGAGGTCTTGGTGTGTGACGTGCGAGGCAACACCGGACTGGCGCAGTTGTGAGGCTTGGTCAGCGGTCACAAAGGTGCGAGCGGAGGCGACTTGACGTGCAAACGTGTGTGGCGTTTGCACGCACCGGAATGTTTGCTGGCGGATGGCACTGTGCGGGCCGTAGTCCAGGCAGTATTCGTAGATGGCTTCGCCTTGATCGCTGGGCGAAACGTCGACGTACCCGCCACTGTGTTCGATGCGGACTGGTTCGCGAATCACCAGCGGTTGCGAGGCGGCGGCTTGGATGACCAGGCCGGCTTCTTGAAGCGCGTTGACGTAGGCGAGTGAGCTTCCGTCGAGTCCCGGAAGTTCTTCGGCTGTGATTTCGACACGGCAGTTGTCGATTTCGAGTCCCGCAAGCGCGGCCATCAGGTGTTCCACCATTTCGAACTTGGCATCGCCGTTGGCGAGGTTGGTTCGGAAGGAGATGCCTGTGGCGAATTGGGTGGTGGCTGGGCACTCGGGTTGTTCAGGCAGGTCGGATCGCACGAGGACGATCCCTGTTCCGATTGGTGCGGGGCAGCAGGTGACGCGGACGTCTTTGCCGCTCCAGTAGCCGCGACCGCTGATCTCGCATTGCGAAGCAATTGTGTGTTCGTTGCGGATTCCCATCACGCTGCGAGCCTCCTTGCACGCGAGCGAAGCCTGTGCCTCGGCATCGGGATGCCGAGGTGCCCCTTTTGGTTCCTTGGAAAGCGTCGCGAATCCATGCGGCGCTTGGTTGGTGACTCAAGCGGTGCTTGAGCCACCCTGTTGTTTGTCAGAGTGTCCTGGATGGATCACTGACGGTTTGGCGTTCCGCCAGCCATCAATTTGCTGTCCAGGTAGCTCATGACGGCACCGGTCATGTCGAGCTTTTCGTCGTGATAGACGATGTTTCGCATGACGCCGCGGATGACCGACTCGCCTTGTGCGAGGTCCATGTCTTCGCTGTTGTAACGCAGCACCAAGTTGATGTTGTTGTGCTCAGCGATCGCTTTGACGTACTGGCTGATCAGCTTGTAGTTGTCAAAGTAGATTTTGGCTTCGCGGTCAGCGAGTTCTTTGCGTTTGCGGGCCATGTCCAAACGGAGTTTGGATTCCATCGACGCGACGCGTTCTTCTTGAGCGGTGTACTCAGGGGAACTTGGTTGGAAAGTCTTCAGCTTTTCGGCTGCGGCTTTCAGTTCGTCACGCTTGGCAGTCAATTCGCTGTCGAAGGACTTCAAGTTGTCCTCCACTGCTTTGACTTGCTGCTTGATGCCTTTGTTGTTTTTGAAGATGTACGCGACATCGACAACGGCGATGCGGTGGCCGTCGTCTTGGCCCGATGCCGAAGTCGGTGCCAATACGCTGACGGTGGTCATGGCCATGGCGATGGCCGAAAGAACGATGGTTCGCACGTCCGCTACTCCTTGCGTGGTGAATGCGATTGTCTGATTCATGCCCGCTTGATTGGCTCCGGTTTCCTCACCGAAATCAAGCTTTGCTGCCGAACATTGTGTCAACCCGAATCGATCGCTTCAAGGTAGATCGAGCCGGTTTGATCAGCAGTTTGACATTTTTCTTGGCTTCGAATCGTGTTCATCTCGCCCGTAGCCGAACCGTCAACTCGATCTCTTTTTCTTCTCGCTGGAGGGTGATTCGCAGCGAGTCCCCGGGCGACTTCGTTCGAAGTTTTTCCCGCAGATCGTTCACAGTTTGAATGGTTCGGTCTTCGGCTTTGATCAACAAATCGCCTACTTGGATGCCACCTTCGTTCGCAGCACTGGAGTCCATCACCTCGGCGACTTCGTTGGTTTGAGGGTTCATTTGAATCCCCAAAACGACGGTCAATTGACGCCGAATCTGAAAGTCTTTGTTGGTCTGTGTGTACGAAGGTCGCTGGTCCATCGTGGCGACACGATTGGCGGCCTGAGAAACGATATCGGTTATGCGGGTCATCCCGTCCAGGTTAAGTTTCTCAAAATCATCACTTGGACGGTGATAGTCACTGTGCAATCCCGTGAAGAAAAACAGCACAGGCACGCCAGCCTCGTAAAATGAGGCGTGGTCACTGGGGCCATAGCCCGTGGAAACAAGGTTCAGACGGAATGGCTTGGAGGTGGATTCCATGTCTCGGTTCAGGTCCTGAATCAAGGATTCAAATCCATCTGCGGTTCCGGTTCCATAGACGGTCAATTCGTTGTCGCGAAGTCGGCCGACCATGTCCATGTTCAGCATCGCGACCGTTTTGGATATCGGGAATCGTGGTTGGGCGCAGTAATGCTTGCTGCCCAGCAATCCACGTTCTTCGCCGGTGAAAGCGATGAACACAATCCGGCGGTGATCAGGCGTTTGGCTGAGTTCGTCGACCACGCGTTTGGCGACGGCCAACATGGTGGAGGTCCCTGACGCGTTGTCGTCGGCGCCGTTGTGGATCTCGATGGTTCCTGGGGCCAGCGACCCCATGCCTCCCATTCCGACGTGATCGTAGTGGGCTCCGATGACGACGGTTTCATCCGCCAATTTGCCTTTGCCTTCCAGCACGCCAATCACATTGGGGCTGGTCGCGGTGGCTTTGGTCAGTCCCACTTGCAGGCGTCCGCGGAGTCCATTCGAAGCAATCGTTTTCGGTTTAAAGTCCGCATCGATGGCGGATTCGACCGCGACCAAGCCTTTGGCAAACAACTCTCGAGTGTCGTCGTCCACGTTTGTCGCTGGCAGAGCCGCCATTTGTTTCAGCAGGCGATCCGCAGCGTCTCGGGAGATCGATGCGACGGGGACGGCGGGACGGCGAGTGGAATCGCCTGTTCGGGCGTTGGTGATCTTTTCGTTGCCCATGCGAGGACGCATTCCGGCTTCAGTCAATCCGAGCATTCCCCATTCAGCTCTTGCCACCTCTTCATTGCGATTGGCGAGCATTGCGTTGACTTGGTCCAGTTTCCTGGTCACCGCAGCCCGCAAATTAGCGGCTTCGGCTGGCAGGGCGTTGAGCTGTTTGGTCAGTGCATCAAGGCGTTTTTCTTCGGCCCGATAGCGATTCTGGATCGTTTGCACGCTGCGTTTGACGCTCTCTGGATCGTTGACGAGCAGGATGCCGGCGGCACCTTGATCAATCGCGGTGGAGATTTTGGTGTCGAAGAATGCGTGACGCGTGTTCTCCACGCCGTCGAATGGGCTGTCGGGATCAGCGAACCCAGGTTCTTTGCGAAGCATCATCACGATCTTGCCCTCGACCGAGCCTGTGGCGTCATCAAATTCGGCAAACGCCGCGTAGTCGTCGTACCCGAGGTCGGTTGCTCGGATGCCGTATCCCACCCAGGCGATGTCTGCTTCGACGTCTCCTTGGGTGGTTCCGATCGCGAGCGGATTGAATTGATTTTCGAGACCAATTTCCGATGGTTCCGTTCCTGGTGCCCACCACTGGAGGCGATTTTCATCGGGTGAGGTGGGTTGCGATCCGGTCGCCATTTCAACCGGCTGCATCGGTGAGTCACCATACAGTTGGGTTTCGAGTCCAATATCGCGGTACCGTTTGGCGATGTAGTCGGCCGCTTTCTGGATCTCGGAGCCTACCGCGCTGCGACCCGCCAGTTCTTCGCTGGTCAGGTACTTCAGATCCTGCGTCAGCGAAGAAAGCGTATGCGCCGATGCCTGGGCGGTGGAGGTGGATTGGGAGGTTGGCGTCGTCTCTTCTGCGGCTGCCGATCGGAATCCCATTCCTGTGCCGAACAAAATGATCCCCAAGCAGCAGAAACGGAGTTTGGCTCGGTTTCCAAGCACGCCGGTCGTGTTCCTTCGCGTCATCATTTGCTTCCAGATTGAGTGACTGAGTTCGGTTCGCGAAAAGGTGTGGGGAGACGCTTCGTTATACCGGTTGCTGTCGCTGGTTTGTTCGAGATTTCGCATGGTCTGTTGGCAGCGAATCGAAACTTCGTTCCGAGTGAAGTGACGATCTCGTTGCCAAAACCCCCGCATCCCAGCTAGAATTGCCATGCGGAAGAGGGAGCCCCGATTGTCTCATCGGCAATCATTCCCTCCCACCAGTCGCTCACCGGTGGCCGAGACGTCCCAACGTTTCGGTCACCGGCGCGGGACTGAAGATTTGACATTCCTGTCGTTTCTTCCCCATCCCACTGTTCAAGGTCTGCCTGCGCGTGTCACCCTCGTCACCGAAATCTTCTCGTGATTCTTCACGAGAATCGCTCTCTCCACCGACGTTGGAAACGAATCCGGTGAACTCCGGCGAGTTCACTCCCGCGTCCAAGGAGCTCCATTCGCGAACCATTCGATTGGTGGATGCATCCGACGACGAACCCTATGCCGATGCGGACGCAAAAATTCAGCGTTGCCAAGAGATTCTGGACTACAGGTTTCAGGACCTTGATCTGCTGCGTTCGGCACTGACGCACGCATCGGGAGCCTCCAACCGGTTGGCCAGCAACGAACGGTTGGAGTTTCTGGGGGACTCGGTTCTCGGGCTGACTGTTTGCGAATGGTTGTTCAACGAGTATCCCGAATACAGCGAAGGTGATTTGACCAAGATCAAATCGGCGGTTGTCAGCCGTCGATCGTGTGGCAAGGTCGCTTGCAAGCTGGGCTTGGATCAATGCTTGATCGTTGGTCGTGGGGTGACTCGAAATCGGAGTTATCCGAAATCATTGGTTAGCGATGTTTTTGAAGCTGTGATCGCAGCGTTGTACATCGACGGTGGACCCGGAATCGTTCGCGAACGGTTGAAAGATTGGTTGGCAGAAGAAGTCAACTTGGCCGTTGACACCCAAGGATCAGGTAATCACAAATCCGTTCTCCAGCAATACGCTCAGCGGGAATTGGCAGCGACGCCGGTTTACAAATTGATTCGCGAGACGGGGCCGGATCATCGCAAGATGTTCTTGATGGGGGCGATCGTCGACGGGCGCAATTTCGCTCCCGCATGGGGAAACAACAAGAAGGACGCTGAACAGCGTGCGGCAGCGAATGCGTTGGCTGAGTTGCATGGCAATGCGGTGCCTTACGACAGCGAACTGCCGCCAACGTGATCCCCTGATCTGGGAGGTCGTGCAGTTTTTCGAGGCCGCGTTTGAGCGGGTTTGAGCATCTAAGAACCTCTCCCGAAACGAAGTTTGGGGGGAGAGGATTCTACCGAACGACTCGCGTTCGTTTCGGTGAACAGAGAACGTCCCTGAACCGAGATCGCCGGTGGGGTGTCACGGAAGAAGCTTGCTGGTGGGTTGCGACGATCGGGGTGTGTTGAGACTCTGGCGGCACACCATTCCTTCTTTGTTCGATTGAATCTTTCTGTGACCACGGACACAACCGCTTCCGATTTCGCATCCTCGCCGGATTCCATCTCCGTTCGATTTTCGTCAGGCGTGACGTTGGCGATCGTGGGGACATTCCTTTTCGCGATGAAGTCCATCTTCATCAAACTCGCTTTTGCGGCGGGGGCGGACGCGACACTGTTGCTGACCATTCGGATGGTGTTGGCGTTCCCTTTGTACGTGGGCGTGTTTGCAACACTTCTGTGGCGGCGGCAAAGCGGGGGCGTCGATTCTGGTTTGCCAGCGTTCACGCTGCCGATTGTGATTCGGTCGTGGTGATGCTAAAAATGGCTTTAATATTGGTGTTGATTTTCAATATAACGCAACGGAATCTTTTTATGTAGGAGCTATGTATCGCAATCAATCTAATCCATTTAACGAACCAAGTATGCATAAGTGGATGTCTG
>NZ_JBICHO010000044.1:0-5130 GCF_043100905.1 Rhodopirellula sp. JB055
GTCCCCCCCCCCCACAAAACAGTGGTGGTTTTCCATTTTTGGTGGGGTTGGGCAGGTGGCGCCGTTTCATTCCGGGGCTAAACCCCCGCCCCCGGGGCCCCCCCCCCACTACGATCAACCCTCACTTTTAGCTGTGACAGATCACGAGGTGACGCGGCTCACTTGGCGACGAATTTGTAGATTCGTCCGCCGGCCATCATGGTGCTCATCAGGACTTCGCCTGAGTCCGTTTGGCCGAACGTGAAGACGGGAAACCCGGTCGATGAGATCGGCCGGTTCTCGGTGACCGTCGATGTCTTTGCGTCGTATTTCAACGCCCAAACTTTTCCGGTGACATAGTCGCCATAAAGGTAATAACCATCGAGCATCGGTGTTTGAGTTCCGCGGTAGACGGCTCCACCCGTGACCGATTTGCCCCAATCATCGGTATGAGGATACTCGACCAACGGATCGATCAGATCAGGACGAGCGTCAGAACCGTTGCCATTGAGCGTGAACTTGTGATTGGCTTCTCGTAGGCTCCATCCGTAGTTCCCACCGAGGCGGATCTGGTTGATTTCTTCCCATTCGTTTTGACCCACATCGGCTGCCCACAACACGTCGGTTTTGGGATCAAACGCCATCCGCCAAATGTTGCGAATACCGATCGCGTAGATCTCCGGACGAGCATCGGATTGACCGACATAAGGGTTGTCCTTGGGAATGCCGTACGGCTTGTCGCCATCGCGTGTGTCGACATCGATCCGCATGATCGAACCAAGCAATTGACTCGGGTCTTGAGCCGATTGCAGCGGGTCATTGGCTTTCCCACCATCGCCCAACGCGATGTACAGGAAACCGTCCGGTCCAAACGTCACCGTGCCACCATTGTGGTTCCAAAACGGTTGCTCGATCCGCATCAATTCGCGAGCAGACGAAGGATCCCCCTTTTGATTGTTGCTGCCTTTGACCGTGCTGAATTCGGTCAAGACAGAAACGTGTGGCTTGTCCGACGTGGTGTAATACGCATAGAACAGGCCGTTGTCTTTGAACTTGGGATGGAACGCCATTCCCAAGAAACCCTCTTCGTTTTCGCGATCCTTGTACGTGACCAGATCGCTGAAGTCGGCGAACAACTCGGGCTCAGAGACTTCGCTGTCACTTTCGTCGAATACATACACTTCACCAGTCTGACTGGCGACGAACAAACGTCCGCTGCCATCGCCCGCACCGGTGATAATCACAGGCCGACTGATGCGAAGATTCGGGTAGGCTTCCACGGCTTCGACCGGCATCGGTGTGACGTCGAGAGACGCAGGAGGCTCTGCCAGATTGATGGTGGTGGGTGATGGTTTGACGACGGCATCCGGCGATTCAGCGATCGCATTTGGCGTGGCCAAGCAAGCCGTTGCGGCCCCGCTGAGTAGCAGTGGTTGAATCCAAGATTTCTTCATGAGGAAACTTTCGCGAGAACGAACGAGACAGGTGGAGATAGCAAAAAAGACGCTCGTCAAATGACGAGCGTCTAGGAACATTCAGTTGAGTTGGAACCGCCGAGGCGACTTACAAAATTTCAAGCAACTCGACTTCGAAGACCAACACTTCGTTGGGGCCAATTTTGGGTGGCGAACCGTTTTCGCCGTAAGCCAATTCTGGTGGAATGTAGAGCATCCATTTCGAACCAACCTTCATCTTTTGAAGTGCCAGTTGCCACCCTTGGATGACGCGACCGACCGGGAACTTGGCTGGTTGGCCACGTTCGACCGAACTGTCAAAGACTTCGCCATTGGTCAGTTTGCCGGTGTAGTGAACGGCGACCGTGTCTTCGGCGGATGGGGAGGCACCTTCGCCTTCTTTGATCACTTTATATTGCAGTCCACCCTCAAGCTCTTTGATGCCTTCGGCTTTGGCGTTTTGCTTGAGCCACAATTCGCTCTTTTCTTTGTTCAGCACGCCTTGTTTTTGAAGCTCGGCCATCTTTTCAGCCTGACGCTTTTGCATCATGGCCTGAATCTTGCCTTGGATTTCTTGCAATTGTTCGTCGGTCAACGCAGGGTCTTTTTGCGACAAAGCATCTTGCAAACCTTGGTTCATTCCTTCGACGGTGAAGTCAGAGGATTGGAACCCTTGTTGAACGAAAGAACTGCCAACAGTGAATCCGAGGAAGTAGCCGACTTGGTCATCGACCTTGGCCGCTGAATTTTCTTGAGCGTTGCCGGGGGAGGTCATGACAATGGTGGCCAAACAGAGGGTGGGAAGCAGGCGGGAGAGACGGGGCATCGGTAATGTCCTAAGAGGGAGGCAAGCAGACGCGTTGTGGGCAGACAATTGCCGACAACCTTCGAGACTTCGTGCTACCTGCATTCAAGATACCAGTCGTGGCAGAATACTTCATTCCCGGCTGAAGTGGGGGCGATCCACGTGTCTGAAGCAGCGTTTTTTACGTCATTCCGCGGCTCACGCAGCATGTCCGGCATCGGTGATGCCGGAACCGGCCGCTCATCCGCCTGAGTGCCCCGAATTCAAACCCGCTGCATCACTGCGAACCACCCGATAGAGAGACCGCCAAGACAACGAGGACGACGATCGCAATCACGAGGAAGACGATCTTCTTCATGCTGACAGGCTCGCGATTGGTCCCACCCAAGCGGAAATGGATTTGCTCTTCGAGCAATCGCCGGCCTTTTTCTGTCACGCTGTCCGCACTCACATCGGCATGATGATTTTCAACGTGAGAGTGGGTCATCCCCGTTGCCGCCTGATCGGGTTGGGCCGACAGATCGTATTTCTCACCGATTTCAAACATCACCCCTTGGACGGATCGAGCATTGAAGGGTCGATCGTCGGGCTTTTTCTCCAAGCATTCGGCAATGACTTGGCTGAGTTCCGGAGGCACATCCGGCACCAATGATGCGATGCTGGGCGCTTTCGTTCGCAAATGCTGTTCAAACAGTTGGGCGAAGTTCTCACCGGCAAACACTTTTCGATTGGCCAGCATTTCAAACAGCACGCAGCCCAGGGCATACAAATCCGCTTTTCCGCTAATGGCTTCATCCCCAGTGATCTGTTCGGGTGCCATGTAAGCGTGGGTGCCGACCGTCAAACCCTGAGACGTCAGATCCGACGAATGCTGGTCACGAGCGATCCCAAAGTCACCCAATTTCACCAGTGCGTCGCGTGTGAGAAACAGGTTGCCTGGTTTCAGATCACGGTGGATCACGCCGTGGTTGTGGGCGCACTGAAGAGCGGAGCAAACTTGCCGAGCCACATCGACCACCACTTGCCAAGCGAGTGCCCCGTTGGTTTCCAGCAGGTCCTTGATGGTTCCGCCGTCAACGCGTTCCATCACATAGAACAATTGACCGTCTTCGGAACCGCCGCCGAAGTACCCAATGATGTTGGGGTGCTGCAAACGCTCCAAAATCAGCATTTCGCGGCGAAAGCGGGCTTGGATCAGGTCGTCTTGTGAGACGGCCGGGTGGAGCTTTTTGATGGCCAAATCCTGGCCGCGAATGGCGTCCGCGGCAGGATGAACTTCGATATCGTCGCGAACTTTCCCGTCGTAAACCGTGCCGACCGTGCCCACTCCAAGAACCGCGCCCAGTTCAAAATCATTCAGGCGAAGGTGGGGCATCGAACCAACCGATCAGGAAAGCGTCATACGCCCGCGATTTCTTCGATTCGGATGCGGGTGTTCTTTTGGCGGTGTCCCGTTCGCTTTTTGCTGTGCTTGCGGCGACGGAATTTTTGAATGTAGATCTTTTTGTCTTGGGACATGCCCAATACCGATGCACTGACCGAAACACCGTCCAGAGTCGGAGCACCCAATTTTAGCCCGTCATCAGCACCAACGGCCAAAACGGTTTCAAATTTCAGGTTTTCTCCTGCAGCGATGTCACGGTAATCGACGTCGAGTTCCATTCCTGGTTCGACTCGGTATTGGCGTCCACCGTCGACAAAGATGGCATACATGGCGGGAAAAAGGTTCGGGGTGAAGTGGGAATTGACCTGGAGGTCGGATTTTCGAATCGCGAAGGATAGCGACTGAGTCGCTCATTTAACAGGGCTGATTTTTTGAATGCGACCGAATCCTGTTGATCGACGCTTGGAAACAGCTCGGTTGAGCGAAATATCGCCCGGTCTCACAATTGTTGGTGTCAAGGAACCGTTCGGAATCAAGTGCCGGTTATAGCGGAACGGTGCGAGCCGCCCGATGTGTCACCGGAGGGCTCGCGCCCTTCCGCTACCTTTTTTGATCCCGAATGGTTTCTAAATCGGTGCTCAGGGAAGCTCACGCAGCCAAATTTCGCGGAATCGGATCGGGCTGCCTTCGGATTCCAAGCACAAATAGCCTTCACTGGGCGAGCAACTTCGGCCGCCTGAAACCTCCACCCCGTTGACCCACAATCGGATCTCGCCGTTGATGCCGCGGACGTAATACTGGTTCCATTCGCCATGTGGCCGGGTGGTTTCGGCCGACGGGAAACTTCGATGTCCATCGGGCGAAAGCGGTGGAAATGGCTGCATCGATGATTTTCCAACCGCGAAGATGTCGCCGTGACTGGTGAACCAAGTCGGTGGTTTTCCGGTCGATTCGGTGTACTTGCGGCCGTAGTCCAGGTCCAACATTTGGACTTCGATGCCGGTGTTGGGAAGCCGATTGGGTGGCAGGTCGGTCAGTGCTGACATGGGCACCCAAGCGAACACCCCGGAATTGCCTGCCGGCTTGAGGTGCATCCACTGAATGACCAATTCAAAGTTTTTGACTTCGAACTTGGTTCGCGTGACCCCAATGGGCTGGCCGCTGCCAAGAGCCTCTGTGCCTTCCCAAGTCAGTGTCTGGTCGTCTCCGTTGACTCGCACAAAGTCATCGCCACTCAGTTGCCGCCAACCGGGGGCATTGGTGTCAAAAATTTGGACGGATACTTTCGAGCTCGCTTGCGTGGGTTCCTCTGCATGCAGATCCGAAGCGGATGGATCTCCGATCATGCAACCGCCGGCGATGGCTGACGCCAGCAACCAAGATGGCATGGTGTTTCGTTGAAGAAACGAGAACGAGCTGAAAAAATCTGAAACGAGCCGCATGATCGAACTCTGTGGACTTGGAGGGTCGGACGGGGCAGGTACCGGGGCGAACAATCACCTCGGAAG
>NZ_JBICHO010000045.1:0-32108 GCF_043100905.1 Rhodopirellula sp. JB055
AGCCTCCGAACTGGAGACTGAGGTTCTTGTTTTAAAAGGCATTGCAATCCCGAGCGGGATCAGAAGCTCTCGTCGATCACTTCCCGTGAACCACGTGTGCCGAGTGCTCCCCACAACCCGTAAGGGCTGGCTGCACCTGGAGCTCGCGGGCCGGTTTGGCCTGTTCGAACATTGCCCATGCTCTGGTTGCCAGATTCGATCGAGTCCGTGATGAATTTCACTGCCCCATCGGCCATCACGACATGCACACCGCCTTGGTGGCGACTGGACATCGTCGCTGACAAGTTTCGGTCGGCTCCGCTCATCCCACAAATTTCTTTGTTAGGCGGTCGAATGGTGGTGCACTGAGTGTAGACCGGAACAGCGTCAGCCCAGCGGAATCCGCGTCCGCCCGTGGAGCCGTCAGTTGAAACAGCCCAAAACGATGGGCGTTCTGGATCGATACCAGGGACCGTGTTGCGGCAGTACAACGGATCGTTGAAGAACGGCGCCGTGTTGTTGTTCCCCGCTAGGCGGCCACCGATTGTTCGGACGTCTTTGTCACCCAGGTCCGTGGCGATTTCCCCCATGGCAATGGTGTTCGAAGTGCCGTCGAGAAGGTCTCGAAACGCAGTCTGCTTTCGCATCACGAACGTTCCACGCATCGACGCGTTTGCTCGCGCCGCAGTGGAACTGGTTGCCACGTAAGGCACCGTCGTCCCTGCGTAAACATTCAAATACCCGTCGCGGTTGTTGACGGCGGAATCACCCGTGCATGGGGCGTAGTTCGTCCGCCCAAGGGCAGGCAAACCTTTGCCCGGATCACTTGGGCAACGGAAGGTCGCAATCTCAGTCGCCCAAGGCAGGTACTGAACGTTCTGAGGCGTCGGGCCCATGGCAGGCCAAGGGTTGGTGGGCGTTCCAATCGCGGCACCGGTGTTGCCATCAGTTCGCTGTGTATTTGGGTTGCTGATTTGCTCCCACAAACCTTGTTGCTCGAGAAACGGCAACATCCCCACCAAAGCACTCAACCGCATGTTGTTGCTATTGGTCAGACTGACCCAAGTATTCGTTCCCGTTGGAGGGTGCGTGCCGGTGCCGTGCAGAGGCAGTTTGTTGTATGCGGCGTGGTAGTTGTGCATCGCTAGACCGAGTTGCTTGAAATTATTGCTGCAACTCATCCGACGTGCGGCTTCACGAGCGGCCTGGACAGCGGGCAATAAAAGCCCGACAAGGACACCAATGATCGCGATCACCACCAGCAGTTCAACGAGCGTGAAACCCGCTCGCTTTGATTCATGCTGAACCATCAATTAATCAACCTGTTTTTCGTACAAGAATAGAACAACGCACTTCTTCCGGGGGGGCATAGAGAGCCCTAGGAAATCACACATAGCAAACGCTAGAGACACTCATTTCGAGCGTCGAAGTGCGGTATAGTAGTCCATAGAATAGGTCGCCTTGTTATTCCGTCAATCCTTCCAATGGATTGTTTTTTTCCACTGCATCGAAAACGCTCCTCCATTGCATCCCCCCCATTGCATCTTTCATGAGTGAATGACATTGAGTTTTAGATGCGATGAGACCGCTCAATCCGCCGCAAAACTGTTCTTTTTGGCAGTCCTCGTTGTTGCTGGCTGCACGCAATCGGACACTGGCTCGCCTGGCGTGGAGCTGAACACTCAGGGCCCCGTGGATGCCTTCGAGCAAATGGTGGCGGCTTCCACACAAAATCGGTGGGCGGCCGCTTGGGAGCTCGCCGATGATGTGCTGATTGCCTATCCAAACGATCCCGAAAAGCTCGCTTTCGTGGCCAATGTGGCGTTTCGTTCGGGCCACCGGGACCGCGCAGCGGACTTGCTCGTGGATGCGGCGGCGGCCAGCGGCTGGACATCGGAGGATCAGATTCAAACTGCTTTCACCGCTCTGCTAGCCGCAGGACGATTGCTCGATGGTGTCGATCTGCTTCGCACCGCGACCCAACATGCTCCCGAAAACACCGACCTGCGTCGGTTGCTGGCGGACCTATTGGTCGCAACCGAGCAACACCAAGAAGCGGCCGAGCATCGCCGAATCTTGATCCGCTCGCGTGATTTCGACCTCAACCTGCTGCACGCCGCGTCGTCTTACAACCAACGAACGGAGGAGGTGGCGTCGCTGCAACAGATACTGGAGCTGAACCCGGACGATTTGCGGCCTCAGATCGGCAAAGCGAAACAACGGTTCGACAGCGGGTTGATCCAAGAGGCCATCGGTTTGTTGCAGCCCATCGTTGCTCAGCACCCCGAATTCGCGCCCGCTCAGGTGTTGCTGGGTCGATCCTTTGTTCAACGGGGACAGTACGACCGGCTCGACCAATGGTCGAAATCCGCCGCGTCCGCCGCAGCGACCGACTCCGATTTCTGGATGACAATCGGAGACTGGGCGACGGAACTTGGCGACTCCAAAGCGGCAATCCAAGGTTATGGCCAAGCCGCAAAACTCGGTCCCGACCGGGCCGCACCATGGCAGAAGCTGGCCTCCTTGGCAGTTTCAGAACCCATCCTGTCAGCGGATGCGGAAGCGATTCAAAAGCGTACGGCTTTGTTGCTGCAACGACGCCAAGATTTTGCAGAGGCTGCGATTCGTGGCATCCAAAAACCAGACTCCTGCCTCGCACTGGCTAAATCAGCGATGCGACTCGGGTGGCTGTGGGAAGCAGAGGCCTGGGCAGCAACCGGGTTGACGATGAGGCCATTGAGTCCTGAACAGAAACTCAAACTTGACTCCCTGCGTCGATCCATCATTCAGCAACTGAATCAGAAAACACCGTGGGACGCCGGGATCCAATCCATGTCTTGGAAATGGCTGCCAAAGACATCAGCGGAGGATGCGATTGCCAAGCTTCGAGACGTAGCAGACGCTGGTCTGCAGGATGGCCCCAGCCTTTCCAGCAGCGACGCCGATCCAACAAGACAAACCCCGATCGCTAACAACCAGCCGTTGATGTTTGCCGAAGAAGCCACGCAACGTGGATTGAAATTCTTTGGTCGCACGGCGGATGACTTGAGTGAACCAGGCGTTTTGACCTCGCAAATGTTGGGCTGCGGCGGCGGCACCATCGACTACGACCTCGATGGTTGGCCGGACGTGTATTTGGTGTCGGCCGGCGGAACACCACCACTGAACGATTCCGCCCCCAACGCGATGTTCCGAAACCTCGCCGGAACGTTCCGCAACGCTTCCCAGGATTGCGGTGCCCGCGACGAAGGATTCGGCACCGGGGTCTGTGTCGGCGACGCCAACGAAGATGGCTTCGACGATTTACTGGTGCTGAACTACGGCCGCAATCGAATCTGGATCAACAACGGTGACGGCACTTTCTCGAATCATTCCACGCAGCTTTTGCCGCCTGCCTCGGTATGGTCGACCAGTGCGGCGATGGCGGATCTGAATAACGACGGCCTCTGCGACCTTGTGATCGCGAACTATTGTGCCGGTTTGGAACCAGCGACGTTCGAGTGCCAACTGCCAGACGGAGCTGGGGTTCGTTCCTGGTCCCCCAACCAGTTTTCGGCTGAACCGGATCATTTCTATGCCGCAACTGAATCGGGAGCGTTTGTAAAAGCGAACGACCAATGGGGTGCAGCCCCCGCGATCCCCGGGCGTGGGCTGGGTGTGGTGGCGGGATCGTTTGACAACACGCCAGGCTTGGATGTGTTGATCGCCAACGACATGACGACCAATCATTACTGGACCGCCGGTGACTTGGATCCACAATCCTCCGCTCCTCTGAAGCTAGCTGAACTGGGCACGCTGCTAGGTTTGGCAACCGACGCCCATTCGCGATCGCAAGGATCGATGGGCATTGCGGTCAGTGATTTCAACGGCGACCAACTGGCGGACTTTTACGTCAGCAACTACGCCGACGAGTACAACACACTCTCGATTTCATCCGCCGACGGTGGTTGGCGAGATCGCACGGTGAACCAGGACCTCGCGTCGCCAACGCTCCCGATGGTGGGCTTTGGGACTCAAGCGATTGACTTCGATCAAAACGGTACCGAAGAGCTGATCGTCACCAACGGGCACGTCGATGACTACCAGATCGTTCGTCCTGATTCCACCTACGCGCAACCGATCCAGTTGTTTCAACAAACTTCCCCGGGAACGCTCAAGGAGATTGGTGAGAACCAAGCCAGCGACTACTTTCAAACGCCACACATCGGTCGAGCATTGTGGACGATCGATGTGAACCGCGATGGTCAGGTTGACGTCCTCATCACCCACCAATCTGAACCGACGGCGTTGCTCGTCAATCGAACCGAAACCGATTTTTCCAGCGTCGCATTTCGCTTGGTCGGCCGGCAGAGCAGCCGAGGGGCCGTGGGCAGCGTGATCACGATCCGCCAAAACGATCGGGCGACCACCAAATTCGTAACAAGTGGCAGTGGATACTTCTGCAGCAACGAACAATGCACACGATTCGGTTTGGGCGACAACCGCACCAACGTTCGCGTTGAAGTTCGATGGCCAAACGGTAAAGTACAAACTTGGCCGTCGCTCCGCGTGGATCGCAAATGGCTGCTGGTGGAAGATGAAGACGCTTTTGAATTGCCAAGTATCCCGTGAACCGCCTCTTCCTTTCCCAACGAGTTCTGATGCGTCCCACCCTGCTTTGCATTCTGTGTGTGCTCGCGACTGGATGCCATCGCGGGGAAACAGAATCCTCCCCGTCAGCGAACACCGCCCCGACCAGCCACAAGGCGATCGTTGCGTTCTGTGCCGATTGCCACACCCTTCCCAACCCAGCGAGCTTCGACCAGGCCCGCTGGCAAGAAGAAGTCGAACAAGGCATCCGCATCTATCGTCAATCCGGTCGCAGCGACTTGGTCATCCCTGACGTGGACGCCACCGTGGCGTTCTTCCGAGCCGATGCGCCAGATGAGATCGTGATTTCGAAACCTGAACGGGTGCCGAACGACCGATTCGTCGAAAAGCCAATTCCCTGGCCATCCGACAACAAACCCGCGTCCATCTCCAGCATTCGCGTGCTAAGCGATGACGATGAGCTTCCCCGATTCCTGCTTTCGGACATGTGGACCGGCGCGTTGACCATGGCCGAGGTCACCGAAAAGGGTTTCCAAGTCACGGAACTCGGCAATGTCTCGCATCCCGCCCACATCGAACCCGTGGATTGGGACCAGGACGAATACCCCGACTACTTGGTCGCTGACCTGGGCACGCTGAACCCACAATCGGAACATCAAGGCAGCGTGTGGCTGCTGCGTGGTCAGCCAAGCGGCCCACCCCAGCGACATGCCTTGAAACTGGGGCTTTCTCGCGTCGCTGACGCCAGAACGATCGACATCGAAAATGATGGCGAGCTCGATTTGCTCGTCGCTGATTTCGGCCTGCACTTTGTCGGCTCCATCCATCTGGCGACCAACCAAGGTCTTCGCGAAGGCGTCCCCGAATTGGATTGGCAAGTGATCGATCCCAGACCGGGCACCATTTCGTCACCCACCATCGACTTTGACCAAGACGGTCGAACCGACTTTTTTGCGTTGATCACCCAGCACTACGAGATGGTTGAATTCCACCGGAACCTAGGTGACGGAAGGTTCGAAAAGAACGTGGTCTTTCACGCCGAAGACCCCGCCTCGGGATCAAGCAGCATCGAACTGGTGGACTTTGACCAGGACGGTGACCTCGATGTGCTGTACACCAACGGAGACACTTTCGACGATGGTCTGGCCAAACCCAATCATGGAATCAAATGGCTCGAAAACGAAGGCTCCTTCCCGTTCACTGTTCATGAAGTGGCGGTGATGCCGGGATGCTATCGCGCCGTCAGTGGCGACATCGATGGGGATGGTGACACCGACATCGCGGCGGTGGCTTATCTGGCAACTGAAGAAGTCGCTAAGTATCCCGAGGACACCTTCGATGGAGTGGCTTGGTTTGAACAGCAGGATGACGGAAGCTTTCTGCGACACTCTCTTCGCAAGAACACCTGCGAGGCAGCAACCTGTGTGCTGATTGACTGGGACGGCGATCGAGACCTGGACCTGCTCGTTCCCCCAAGCACGGCGGACCATCAACCCCAGGATGCGTTGCGACTGTATGTGAATCAACCATGAGCGCACGCCGAAGACCCAAGCCAAGCCGACGGAAACCCTTGAAGTCTCGGATCGAATCCACTCGGGACGCTCAGAAAGACTTGCCGCCTGCCAAAGACAAACCAGCGAGCACTCCCACAGCCAGTGACGACGGCAAGCCAAAGGGTCGAAAACGTTTGGCGTGGATGTCCCTTGCTTTGCTCGCATTGATCGGCGTTGGCCTGTACTGGGGACTTCCTGCGTACTGGATCTATCGCGGCGAAGACTCGTTGAAAGCGGGCCGATACACGGAGGCGGATCAGTTCTTTGAAAAGGCAGGCCCCTGGCCATCGCAGCGAAAGGCTTCCATCCTCGGCCAAGTCAAGGTCGCTCGGTTTTCAGGCAACCCAGCCCGTGCGCTCGCCCTGTTGTCCACCGCGCGTTATCGGGGAGTCTCATCGGACCAATTGAAGTTCGAACGGTCGCTGCTCGACATTCAATCTGGCGGCAACGAATCCAACGGCAATCAAGCGTCCGAATTGCTCGTTCGCTTTCCAGAACGCGGCTCTGAGATCATGGAAGCAGTCGTCAAGCGTGACGTCCAGCGAGGCCAAACCGAACTGGCCCTGCAACATGTCAACGACTGGTTGGAAGCGGCCCCCAAGAACGCGCGTGCGCTCTCGTACAAAGCCGAATTGCTCGCCACCGCCGGTGACATGGAGGAAGCGGAGACCTTGTTCCGCTCCGCCATCGAGCAGGATCCACACCTGCGACGAGCACGCCACGGGCTGGCAAAACTACTGAAGTATGTTGGCCAATACAAACAAGCGGTCGACCTGTTTGAGATCGAAATTTCGCGTGAACCCAGCAACGTCAGCTTAAGACTGCTGCGCTGCGATGCCTTGCTGCAGATGCAACGAAGTGATCAAGCGATCGAAGGCTTGCTCGAAGTCCTCGAGCTCGATGAACTGAACTTCCCTGCTCGGCATTCTCTCGCCTCCCAGCTTGCCAAACGGGGTGAGCACGCCCGGGTGATCGAGGTGCTGACTCCTCTGTTGGATGAGTTTACTGACGATGCCTCGATCAACTACTTGCTCGCCTCCGCCTATTCTGAACAAGGCGACACCCAGCGAGCGGACCAGCACATGCAGCAGTACTTGGATGGCCGGAAACGACTCGATGAACTGGTCATGCTCACTCAATCCTTGTCCCACGAATCGCCTGATCAAACCAAACTGCTGACGATCGCCAACGACTACCTGAAATATCAGTGGGACGTTGCGGAGCCCTGGATCGTCCGCGCGATTCAGAACGCCCCCTCCTCGCGCGCTCCATACCTCGCGATGGCGGAATTCCAACGCAAGAAAGGCGATCTGAAACAGGCGGCTCAGTACCAACAGGCCGCTGCCCTCCACGGCACATGACGCTCGTTTGAACAACCAAGGCGAAGATGGAGCTTTCTGATGCGCCTCTTCGAAGAGGTCACAGGTTTGACGCGGCGGCACACTGAACGCCATCACTCAAACAAGTGGCCGTGAATGCGACACGCTGTCAAAGAACAATCCGGCTGCCTGCCTTTGCCAGGGCACTCAAAAAGCACCTCCGAATGCTCATATGTAGCAACCAAAGGCATTCCACCCACATCAAGCACTCGGGACCGGCTACCTTCAACATTGCGGTGTTGATTCGCGTGCAACGCGGCGGCACAGCCATATTGGGACGAAGCAAAGAAAGATGCATGGGCTGCCTTCATCGAGGCATCTGAAATGAAAGGCGAACGTTTGTCACCCTCACCCAAACGCCCTCTGATTCGCCCCAACGCCCGGCGGCTTCGTTGGCCGCCACGCCGCGGCGAAGCACGCAGGTTTCGTTGGCTGCCTTTTTCGCGACCACTCGTCCTTGCTGTCTTGCTTGGCTGCCATTCAGAACCGTCACCTCAGCAACATGACAATGGGTCTGACAAGAGAGCACCGGCACTTTCGGCTCAACCATCCGTGATGGAGCCGCCCCATGTAGCAGACTCGAGTGATTCAGAACGGACGACGGTAAACTCGCCCACAACCCCCACCGCAGGGACCGAGCCGAATACCGAAAACAAATCCTTTTCGGCTGAGCTGGCCATGTCTTTGATTGAGGCAGGCGATCTCCAAACCGCTGGCAAGATGCTGCATCCGCATTTGATTGCGAACCCCAACGATCCCATCGCCCTTTTCACGTTGGCTCAACTACACGCAGCGTCGAATGATCTCGAAACAGCCATCACCACTTTGAAGCATCCCGCGATCCAAGATTCAGATGCGGCCCTGCCAGCCCTGGGGACAACAGCAGATTGGCTGATTCGTCTTGGACGCCCCTATGAGGCCGCGAGATGCTACCAACAAATGCTTGAGGTCGCCCCCGACGCCGTGATGGTCCATCGACGTTTGGCAGAGTTGATGATCCGAATGGGCCGTGCACCGCTTGCCCAAAATTCGCTTCGACAATTGTGTCGCAGTGGCAACATTCGGCGACCGGAACTGGCTGCACTGCTCGCGATCTCACAGACAGAAAGCGACCATCCAATTGGCCCGGTTGCCGACGCGCGCCGTTTGGCCAAACAGCACGACTATCAGGGAGCCGCAGATCGGCTGGCTAGTCGATCGAAAACAGAATTTCAAACACCTGACGTTAAAGCGTTTGAAACCCGAATCCTGGCCGAGTTGCAACAAGACAAAATCGTTGCGAAACGGCTCACCTCCAGTCGTGCCGACCAACGTGTCCATGCCGACTACTGGGCGGCGTTGGGCATTCACTCCCTTCGGAAGCAGGACGTGCAGACGGCCATCACAGCGTTTTCAAATGCCATCGCCATCAACCCCACGGACACCACTTCCATTCAGCGTCTTAGCCAGGCCTATCGGGCTGCAGGCGATGCCGAATCAGCCGACCAAATGCATCAGCAATTCCGAAACGTGCTCAAGACAATCCGCCTGAGCAATCAAATCGCGACGTCAGTTCCTGACCCGGCCGACATGGAAGAACTGGCGAATGCACTGGACACACTTGGACGCCCTCTGGAGGCTATTTTATGGCGAACCGTCGCCGCAAGCCACGCTCGCGATTCACGTGACAACATACAATCGTTGCAAACTCAATTCGCACGCCTTTCCCAATCGGATGAGGCTTTCCCCCATCCACCGTCACCTGAAACACTGCGTGCGTTCAAATCACCATCGCCCGATGCGGCCCCGGATGCATCCATTCGAGAACCGTTCGTCGCAGCCTCGCGATCCCACACTTGGCCCAATCCTCCAAAGACTGCCACATGGAGAAACGTGGCAGCAGACGTTGGGCTAACGCACCAATTCCGTGTTGCCAAAACACAACAACCCATGGCTTTCGCGATCTACCAATCGCTCGGTGGCGGTATCGCTGCCGTCGATTACGACTTGGATGGTCGCTGTGACCTCTACTGCGCGCAAGGAGCCTCCGACCCACCGGCATTCCAATCCGACGATCCCAATCCGCTGTATCGCAACACAGGTCAAAAAGTCACGGATGTCAGTTACTGGGCAGGAACCAGCGAGACCAGCTACACCATGGGCGTCACAGCAGGCGATTGGAACCAAGATGGATTCGAAGACTTAGCAGTGAACCAGTTTGGTTCGATCGTTTTACTGACGAATTGTGGGGATGGCACCTTTCAACGCAACGCGTTGCTTCGTCACCCCGCGACTTGGCTGCCGACGTCGATTGCAATCGCGGATGTCAATGCGGATGGGTGGCAAGACCTGATCGCACTGGGATACGCGGATAGCGAAGACGTCTGGAAGAAACCACCCGTCAATGAAGAAGGTCGGCCCACGTACCTCATCGGCCCAGCCAGCTTTTCGGGCGCTTCCAACTTACTACTGTTCGGCACCCCAACGGGCTGGGAAAATGAATTCGAAAAGATCAGGTCCTCCAATGCCCCAGTGAAAGACACGTCCCTTGGCATCATTGTCGGATTGAATTTAGACGAAACATCTGCTCAACCAAACGCACTGAGCAAGCAAGTCAATTCGATCTTCATAGGAAACGACCAACAGAACGACCGTCTGTGGACTCATTCCAACGCCCCCGCACAAAAATGGGCCGAAACGGCAATGGTTCATGGATGTGCCTTTGGAAGTTTCGGAAACCCCTCCGCTTCCATGGGAATCGCAGCCGCTGATTTCAACCAAGACGGTCAGCAGGATTTGCACATCACGAACTTCCAGGACGAACCGGCATCTCTGTTCTACGGCTGCCGCTCAGGCTTTCGCGACCATTCAATCGGAAGTGGAATCCACCGGCATAGCTTCAGTGTCTTGGGCTTTGGCACTGCGGCGTTGGATTTTGACCTCAATGGTCTTCCCGATTTGATCGTGACCAATGGCTACATCGATGCACCAGCCGAACGAGATCCACCGTTTGCGCAGCCGATGCAACTGCTTGTTCGCCAGAACAAAAAGTATCAGCTTCAAACAGTGAAGGATCCCAGTGGCTACTGGGCGCGTCCCCACGTGGGCCGAGCGATGGCGAGACTGGATTTCGATGGCGATGGTCGAGATGATGTTGCCATCACTCATTTGAACGAACCCTCAGCGATCCTAGTCAACCAAACCGAAACCCTCCATCACTGGATCCGCCTCGCTCTGATTGGAAAACAATCGCCAAGGAATGCCGTTGGGGCCACCATCACGGTGAACGCAGGAGCACACTCTCACTCACATCGGGTGACCGCTGGAGACGGATACCTGTGCCGCGACCAACCAGCGGTGACCATCGGTTTAGGAAACCACCAAACCGAGGTGGACATCGAGGTTCGGTGGCCCAACGGAAAGCGTCAACGCTGGGAGGATGTCGACATTGATTCCGCTTGGTTGCTGGTCGAATCTCAACCACAAGCCTTTTCAATGTCCGTTCCGCAGAAGTGAAACCGTTCGGCTGTCGGGAAGATTTCCGCTCATTCCTGGTCGCAGATCCTGGCGAGCGTCTCCCATCAAAAATCCCTTTGTCTTGACGGTTGCGCCCGCATATCTCCTGCACCAAAACACGCGAGATGGCACTCCACAGGTGATCTTGTTGGAGGCGATCAGGTTGACCGTCCGGATCACGATCGAAAGGGATGTGTCGATCTTTCGGTAGATCGTTCAGCGGGTGCGTGGTGGGCTGCTGGTATTTCGGGATCCCACCGGCAAGGTCACCGCCTAATCGGGGCTCAGTGCAACGGTACTCGTGCTCGCAATCGACTTTCAAGCATGAGCAGGGTAATTCTTCCAGGTGCGTTTTCGCTGGGCTATGCTGCCTCAAGTGCTTAGGTGTTGCGTTCACCGTGTTGCCCGTTCGATTGGTTTGATTCTTGATTGCAATTGATTTTCATGGGGGGACCCTGCGGCTGCGTGGCTGGCGGGACGTCGGCTGGAAGCAAGCGTCAGTTGCAGGCCGAATGAGAGGGATCCCAATGGTCTTCGATGACCGTGACGATTGCTTTCGCTGTGATGCAATGTGGGCGGGCAAGTTGCAGGCTCGCTTGCGAGAATGGGATCAAGAACACTTCGAAATCGATTCGTCCTCGTGGTGGCAATGGGAGGCTGGACCGGATCCGGATTGGCAGCCAAGTTTGCACGACCAACGCAACAGTCAATTGCGTCCAGACCAGAATCAAGCAGTCAGTGACTTTGAGTCGGGCGGACGCTGTGGTCTGCTGGTCATGCCGACAGGGACGGGCAAAACCGTGGTGGCTATGGAATGCATCCTTCGCGCTCAGTGCAGCGTCTTGATCGTCGTTCCCGTGCGTGACCTGATGTATCAATGGCACGAAAAGATCCGTGAGGCAACTGGCGTCGACGCAGGATTGATCGGCGACGGGGTGCACCGCGTCTCACCGATCAGTATCGCGACCTATGACTCGGCGGCGATTCACATGCCGCGAATTGGCGACCGCTTCAAGATGCTGGTCTTCGACGAAGTTCACCATTTGTCAGGCACCTGGCGTAGCGACGCCGCGAGAATGTCGACAGCAACGATTCGGATGGGATTGACTGCGACCTTGCCAGCCGATGAATCGCGTTTGCAAGCCTTGCACACGCTTGTCGGCCCGACGCTGCACCAACAAACCATCGCTCAAGCCAAAGGGAAAACACTGGCCGAGTACCGTGTTCATCGAATCGCAGTCTCATTGAACGAATCAGAACGAAACGCCTACCGCAGGCTCTCCGAAACCGTGCAGGAGTTTGTGGCGGAACAACGAGAATTGGACCCAACCTTTCGCTGGGAGGACATTCACAAATTGTCCGCAGCGGTGGACAGTGAACCAGAACGTTCCGCCGCGGCACAGAATGCAATGCGTGCTTACCGTGCGAAGCAAAAAATCGAGGACCAAGCCGAAGCGAAGATGCGAACGTTGGAAGACCTGTTTCGGTTGCACAGCGGCCAACCTGTGATCGTCTTCACCGGCACCAACGTGATGGCCCGAGCGGTCTCGATGCGGTTCATGGTTCCTTGCTTGCTGTCACACTGCGCGAAAAAGGAACGCCGCGAAGTGTTGCAACGATTCGCCGACGGACGCTACCCGGTGCTGGTGGCCAACCGAGTGCTGGACGAGGGAGTGGACCTCCCCGAAGTGAAAACAGCCATCGTGCTTGGCGGGCTGTCTAGTCAACGTCAGGCGATCCAGCGACTCGGACGCGTGCTCCGCAGGGGTTCTCGCGAAGAAACCGCCGTGCTGTACGAAATCGTGGCGGATGGAACCAACGAAGTGAAACGCAGTCGAACACGCCGACGCAACGATGCCTATCGAAAGACAAGCTGATGCTGCGTAGTGAACACTCCCTCGTTCAACTCAACTTTGACAATCGAACTTTAAAACCAGATCGGTTGCGACGTGTCCGCGACGCTGCGTACGTGAACGCGATTGCCGTGTGCTTGCAAATTTACCGAAATGGAATGGGCGAGATTCGGCAAGAATTGCACCGCCGCGTCGCTGAAGTGCTTGGAAACATTCCAGCGTGCCCGCCCAAACGAATCGCCGCCTTTTGCAAGCTGCTCGATGACCTTGGTGAATACGAACGTGGCGGGTCGTCGGCCAGCCGGTTGCGTCAGCGGGTTTTTGAAGAGGCCGCACCACTCCATCCCATCGTCACGGTCCGCGAGGGGATCTTCGAGCACGACCTGGCGACGGCTCGACAAAAAGTCAGCGAGTCCCTGGGAATGAGTTGGACAGAAATCGAATCGAAGATGTTCTCGGATGTAATCGAACTGCAACGCTTGCATTCATTCAACAAGGAACTGACCGCGGAGGAAGTGCTCTCGGCGTACAACGTCGCCCAGACCCAAGCCGCCCTGTACCGCGCAACGTCGATTCGAATCGAAGCCGGATCGGATTTCAAAGCCATTGCTCGGCATGCCAAACTCGCTCAATTGATGCACCGGATTGAACGCATGGAATGGCGGAGAAACGGAATCACCCAACCTGGCCTGCGGTTTGATCTGGACGGGCCCGGTTCCTCCCTTCGCGAAACGACTCGTTACGGAGTAGGTTTTGCAAAGCTGTTGCCCAAGCTATTGAGTTGCCAGAACTGGAGGTTGACGGCACGTGTGCTTGGCCCCAACAAGCAAGCGTTTCGATTGTCACTGTCACCCCAGGACGGCCTTCGATCTCCACTTCCGCCTGAGAATGAATTTGATTCCGAATTCGAGCGTGCGGTGGACTCCGCCTGGAATCGCAATCCGCCGGTGGGATGGCGACTCGAACGAGAAACCGAGTTGTTGGTCGATGGGCAAAACGTTTTCACCCCCGACTTTTTGATGCGTCACGAGGACGGACGCGTCATTCATTTAGAGGTGATCGGATTCTGGACGCCCGAATACTTGCAAGACAAATCCCGACGACTCTGCAAATGGGCGTTGAGCAATGACCGTCCACATTGGTTGCTGATGTTTCCCAAGCAGCATTCCACCGGCATGTCCCAACTGGCCGGTCACTTGGAGCTCCCTTTCCTCCGGTTTGATCCCCGCCAGAATCCGGCGGAGTGGATCGAAACGGCGCTTCGCCTTCCCCGGTCGACTTGAGTCACAAACCAACCATCGTGGACATTGCTTGATACTGCTGAGACGCCGGTTTAGGCGGCGCGTTTTGGCATTGGAATCACGTCGGCTGGTTTGGACCATTGCTCCCACACGAACGGGTAACACCAGTCTTCGCCGTGTGACTGCGCGAGGTCACGGCGGATGCGGTTGCGGTCGTCGTCACTGGATTCGCTCAAATCGTGGAACTGGACCTGAATGGTTTCGATTCGCTGCAGCCATCCGAGGCGAGCGAGGTGAGGCAGGATATCGTATTCGCCTCCCTCAATGTTCACCTTCATCAAGTCCGCATGATCGACGCCGATGCTTTGCAAGTAGGCCCCTGCTTCGACTCGACGACCGCAGATCGATTTCTCGCCTTCGCGAATCGAAGAAGAGGCATCCCCGGTGTCAGACAAGATCAGCTCTCCGTCTGAACTGCTGAGCGCGACCGCGTGCACATGGATGTGAGTATGGTCCGCGTACTTGGACTGCAGTTCCGATGCAAATCGCGGATGAGGCTCAAACACATGCACGGTCGAACCGTAACGAGCATGAATGTCATCGGCCCATTCGCCTCGAAAACCACCGAGGTCCAAAACAATGGAACTCGATCCCAGGTCATCGAACTCGTATCGCTTGGTAGGGATTCCGTCTCTTCGAAATTGGTTGTACGCCCGTCGAAATTCGCGATAGCGAGAGTTTGTCAGCGTCTTCCAAGGCTTGCGAAAGAGTTGGGCGATTCGCTGTCCGACTGTTTTCTGGGGCATTCGTTCTGTCCTCATTCAACCATGACGCAGCGTCACGGTGAAGGTATAGCGGGATGATTCAATCGGCATAATTGACCAAATGAAGTTGGAGGTACCAGCGATTTGCCTCCAACGTCAAGCGACAATCTTCAGGCAGCGCGGCGTGTACGAAAGGATTCGCCAGCCCAAAGTCGGTCATAGACCTGCTGGTAACCATCAATCTCGTTGTTCAGGCTGAGCGAATTCACAGCGAATTCCCGTCCGAGTTCCCCGGCGGAGCGCAACAGGCTGGGATCCTGAATCATCTTTTGAATGGCGTGACGAAGCCCTTCGCGATCTCCAATTGGAACCACATGTCCAGTCTCGCCTTCTTGAATCACAGACGAATAGACACCGGTGTTGGCCGCCACCACGGGAACGCCACTGGCCAGGGCTTCCAAAGCAGTCATGCCGTAGCCCTCGTAGCGGGCCGGTGCGACCAGCAACGATAGACTTCGCATCCAAGTCGGCAGTTCATGACTGGGGACTTCGCCAACAAACACGACGCGATCGGTCAGCCCACAAGCATCGATCTTGGTCTTCAACGCTTTTTCAAACGCAGAATCTTCTGGTTTGGCACGACCGATCACGACAGCAGTGAAATCGGGGTTCTGAGGTAGCAGTTCGCACATCGATTCGACGAACAAATCGGTCCCCTTTTCAGCTCGGACGCGGCCAACGATGCCGATCCCGCATTTGCCGGGCAATCCGGTCGCTTGCCAATCCGCGATGCGATCCTCGGCAGGCGTGAACTTTTGGGTGTCGACACCATGCGGCACGACCGATGCCAGGTTCGGAACCAATTTCCCGGCGGCTTCTGTGGTCGCGACCACCGCATCCATTCGCGAAATCAGGGCGCGTGGGAATGCCGAGTGCCGACGAATGGCGGCCGAGGTGAAAACAATTCGGATGGGAAGCCGCAACACATCCCGAGCGAAGATCGCGGCGCTCATTTCCATGTTGCGGCGCACATGCCAAATCGAAAACGGCCGATTCGAAGGCCGCTGACAACTGGATCGGAGAGCCCTGTGGTACCGGAGCGGTTCAGGTGCATCCGGAAGTGGATCGCCGACCAAGCACAACTTGAGCCGGGATTTTTGACCGGAGACGACTGCATTGGCCGTCGCAGAAACCCCCGTGAACCGACGGTGAAAATTGGTCACGAAGACCTCTGGGGCTTGATCAGAGCCCATCAGATTCGTGTTGCCGGATGCATGTTCGTCAGATTGATTCATACTGCGTTTCTCCACAGTAGGAATTACCGGGAAACACGCCATGGAAGCAAGATGAATCGAAGAAATTCAAAAAAAGCGGCGTCCGTGCCGCGGGGCAGATGATTAGCCCGATGTGGATGATCGGGTCACTTCTGGATTGGAATTTCAGCGGTTCGTTCGCGGCCATCGCGAAGGAGCTTCATCGTGACCCGGTCGCCGGGACGACGCTGTTCATTCACGTGGTCAAAGATGTCGGCTTCTCGAATCAAATCCGATTGACCGTCGTATTCAATCAGGATGTCATCGACTCGAACGCCAGCTTTGCGAGCGGTCCCATGCAGTCCATATTTGCCAACGTTGGCCACACGAAGTGCCATTGGCGATCGCAAATTTAGTTTCTGACGCTCACTTTCGTCCAGAGGTAGTAAACGCATTCCCCCACCGGCGATCCGTCGCATCATCCACGAGGACACTCGCCAGGACGGATCGTCCCAACGTCGCCAACCATCGGGCAAGGACAATGTCAGCGTCTGAGTTTGCCCGGCACGCTTCGTTTTGATCTCAACTTCGGCACCCTCGGCAGGAATTTGATTGAGCGCCCACTGCACATCCGCCATCGACACCAAAGGTTGTGAATGGATGCTTTGCAAATAATCACCCCCTTGGTAACCAGCCGTGGCGGCCGCGGCTCCTTCCACCACGCTTTTCACCCGAGCCGGAAACCTTGCATCGAGCACCAACCCAATGGATTTGGGATGCGGGTAAGGATGCAGGACCTCCTCTGGAATCGACTGCCCTTTTTGCCAGTAGTAATCGCGGCGGGCTTCACCGATTTGATGGCAATGGATGCAGCTCTTCGCGACTTGACCGGAATAGTCGAGATGGTCGGGACGGTCTGCCAGCGAGGGGTACTTTTCAGGGGAAGCAAACTCCAACGGATCACCCGATTTGCCCACCAAGGATTCGCGATTGGCTGGGTAAGCTTCGTGCAGCTTTAAACTTTCCCGCAGCGCCGCGGCCATTCCTTCCAGAGAAACGTCGCCCAACCATTCGGTCCGGTGCGACCGCGTTCCAAAGCGTCCGTAGACCGTTTTGTCTGCGTTGAGCATGAAGACGGCGAACGATTGATCCGTGTCGTATTGAAACACGTTCAAGTCCAACCCATTGGTTCCGACCACGCGAACGCGAACGTATTGGTCGAGCAAACGCTTCAGCTCAGGATCGCTTTCGACCAAGTCATCGTCGAGCTTGACGCACTCCTCGCAGGGCAAGCACCGCAGGACCACTAGGATCGGCTTGCCAGTCTGGCGAGCTTGTTCGTAAGCGGCATCCAGATCGTTGTAGATCCAATAGCCGGTCGCGAGAACTCGCTCACGGTCGTTGCGAACGATCGTTTCTCGATCCTCTTTCGCGTTCGCCTCGGTGAGCTCAAACAGCGAGGGTACCCCGACGGACAACAACACGGTGGTCAGTGCAAACGCGCGCACTGTAAGAAAGCGGCTCATGGGACTCTCCTGGGGGAATGGGACGCGTTCGCCGAGGCCTGAGTGAGCGAAGTGCCCGCAGTGGCGTTCATTGGAAAGCGTCAGATGGGGCGTGGATTGTAAACGATTCCACGCCCCGTTTGAGAATTTGACCCGTTCGTGCAAGTGGCTGTTGCCCGACGAGCTACATCTGGCAACCGCCACCGCAGCATCGCGGGGCACCACAGGCGTCGCCGCCGCCCGCCATCGGCAAGCTCGAACTGCCGCTGCTCATTGAGGGAGCCGACGGGACGCTGAGGACACGCGTCAACTCCGCATTGCTGCACTTCGGGCAGTTCACTTCTTCACCGGGCGAGCGAACCAAAATCTCGACCACGTCATCACACGTCTTGCATTCGTATTCGTACAGAGGCATCTTCAGTATCCGAGAGGAACGACAGTCCAAGGAACAAACGGTGGGCCAACAGCCCGCACACTCATTGTTTCTCACGAATGGCGTTCGCACCACTCGTGGTCTGGCACGACTTTTCTTTCCCGTAGTGAACGAGGCAACGAGTCCTGAACTGGCGTCAAAATCAAGAACTCGTCACTTCGTCCACTACGATCAACCCTTACTTTTAGCTGTGACAGACCACCGGAAACGTTTGAGGAAGCCGTTTTTCGTCCTTCCAAGGAAGCGATCATGAAACCGATTTTGCAGCCACCACCGATGACTTGCGAACGAGTCCGCGAAATTGATCGGGTGGCGATGGAGCAGTTTCAAATGCCCGGCATTGTGCTGATGGAAAATGCCGGGCGCGGCGCAGCAGAACGCATCGACCAAATCTCGCCCGGTGGCAACGTGCTGATTCTGTGTGGCAAAGGCAACAACGGTGGCGACGGGTTCACGATCGCGCGGCACCTGCAATTGGCTGGACGTGAAGTGACAATCCTGGCCATGGCCTCTGTGGATGAACTGCACGGCGACGCCGCGATTCAAGCCAAGATCGCGGAGGCGGCGGGAATCGAGATCCAGGTGCTCGGAGACACCGCGACGAAGACGTTTTTGCCAGCCGCCGACATCATCGTCGATGGTTTGCTGGGCACAGGAGCCAAACCACCGCTGCGTGGTCGCTTTGTCGATGTCGTTGAGTCAGCCAACGCGGCCTCCGCGGTGCGGATTGCGTTGGACATTCCCACTGGAATGGACGGCGACACGGGGGAAACAGGCGAACCGACATTCCACGCCGATCACACGCTGACCTTTGCCGCCCCCAAAGTTGGCTTTGCCAAGCAAGACGCGGCTCGCTTCACGGGCCAGGTCCATGTGATCTCGATTGGCGTGCCGCTGAAACTGTTGCGTCAATTCAGTTCGTGAGCTTGGCCGGCCTGAGTCGCTGCGACTATGTTAGGGCCATGCAAAACCACCTCCCTCGGACGCGTCGCGTTCCCGTTCGTTCGTCCTCGATTCTTGGCCTCCTGATTCTCAGCTCAGCGGCCGGGTTGTCGGGATGCGAATCCAAACGTCTTTCGCCGGAAGATTTCCCACGGCGTGAACGCGAAGAAGTGCTGGCGCCTCAAGCTCCCGAAGGCATGGCCACATCAGATGATGTGCCGCTCCCCGAGGTATCGCCCGAAGACAAATTTCGCGAAGCCGCGATGTTGGGCGATTTGGCCGGTGTGAAACGACTCGCTGGCCAAGGTGTGGAAGCCTCGTCGATGGACGAGCAGAAACGCACCGCCTTGCAAATGGCCGCCTTTGACGGTCACACGCCCGTGGTGGAGTGGTTGCTGTCCAAAGAGGTTGAAGTCGATCACCGCGATTCGTTTGGGCGGACCGCTTTGATGTACGCGTCCACCGCCGACAACGCTGAAACGGTCAAGCTGTTGCTCGATGCTGGCGCGGCCGTGGATCTGGTCGACAGCGAAGAGCACTTCTCACCGCTGATGTTTGCCGCCGCGGAAGGGCAGATGGCAGTCGTGGAGTTGTTGCTCGAGGCAGGAGCCGATCCCACCAAAACGGACATCGACGGTGAAACCGCGATCGATTTCGCCAGCAGCAATGGGCACACCGAAGTCGTCAAACGACTGCAAAAGTAAGCCGGCTTCCATTCGGCCCGGTCGCCATCACAGAAACCGGGCCCAACCTTGAATGGAACGTGCGAGCTGGAGGAAGCCCGCGACCAGATCAGACTTCCAGGAACAATCGCGATGGGTCTTCGATCGTTTCTTTGATCGCGACCAGGAATCCAACTGCTTCGCGACCGTCGACGATGCGGTGATCGTAGGTCAACGCGACATACATCATCGGGCGAATGACCACTTGGCCGTCTTCCGCGACGGGGCGTTCTTGGATCGAGTGCAGTCCCAAGATGCCACTTTGAGGTGGGTTGACGATTGGCGTGCTGAGCAGCGATCCGTAGATCCCGCCGTTGCTGATCGTGAACGTGCCGCCCATCAAGTCACTCGGTTGCAATCGGTTTTCGCCGGCCAGACGAGCGTATTCGGCAATGCTGCCTTCGACTTCCGCAAACGACATGCGTTCGACATTGCGAAGGACAGGGACGACCAAACCTTTGCCGCCACCAATCGCGATGCCGATGTCTTGGTAGTTGCGGTAAACCATCGAATCGCCGCGAATTTCCGCGTTGACGGCAGGGTAACGCCGCAGGGCTTCGACGGTGGCCTTGGCGAAGAACGACATGAAGCCAAGTTTGACGCCATGTTTTTTCGCGAACGCGTCTTTGTATTTGCTGCGGATCGCCATGACGGGTGCCATGTTGATCTCGTTGAACGTTGTCAACAAAGCCGCGGTTTGCTGGGCCTGGACAAGCCGCGACGCGATCGTGCGACGCAGCATGCTCATCGGTTTGACTTCTTCGGATCGATAACCACCGTTGGTCATCAGCGAAGCCGTCTCGGGCACCGACATGGGCTGAGCCGGAGCGGAGGGAGCTGGCGTGGCAGGAACCGCAGCCGGCGCGGCGGGTGCCGACGGACGGGAGGCTCCGTTGCGGATGTGCGCCAGCACGTCTTCCTTCAGCAATCGTCCGCCAGGTCCAGTCGCGGGAACTTGCGAGGCATCCAGTTGGTGCTCGTCCAGCAATCGCTGGGCGGCTGGCATCACAAACCCTCCGCCACCTTTGGCGGGGCTGGATGGAGCGGGTGCGGGAGTGGAAGCAGCCGGTGCGGGTGCGGCGGGCGTCTTTTCTGCAGCCGGCGCCGATCCACCGCTGGAAGCTCCACCGTCGCCGCCAGCGGGCTGTTCCGCGACTTGAATCGACGCGATTTGTTGGCCGACTTCGGCGAATTCTTCGGACTGTTTTGTGATCGACTGCAGGTAACCGCTCGCAGGAGCAGGAATTTGCACCGACGCCTTTTCCGTTTCAATTTCGACGAGGTCTTCGCCGTTCTTGACCCAGTCACCTTCTTGTTTGAGCCAATTGCCGATTTGCACTTCGCTGATCGATTCGCCAACGGTGGGAACTTCGACGGGAATGATGTCGCTCACGGGAACGTTTCAACCACTTGATAGAAAAAGCTGGGACGGTACGAGCAACCAGAATAACGAGCCAAGCGAACAGTGTCAGCCGCTCCGACCGCGAATGCAGGCTTCTGGAAAGAAGATTGACCAACGTCGCACAGCAAAGACCGCACCAGCACCCCAGAAAGTTTGCCGGTTGTGACGAAGGGGGGGATGAATGTCCATTTTTTGGGCTGCAACGATGCGGGCGCCGATCCAAGACGATGGTGGTCGGTTGATTGAACCGGTCACCGCCCGAATCACGCTCGTTGCCCCAAAAACCCGCCCCAACTTGTCCCGGAGGCAGTCATGTCCGATGCACCCGAGAAAGGCCATCCCATCCAGATGGCTTTGATCGTCGTGTTGTTGATCGGCGGGGGATGGTATTTCTTCAAACACTACAACATCTCTGGGCTGGACGGAGTCGCGATCAAACCCAAAGCCGATTTCGCTTGGGAAAAACTCGACGATCCGTTCACGTTTACATCGTCAACCGATGCTCGCGACTCGCTGAACTGGCCGGTTGACGAATCCGGCAATCCCATCGAAGCCGACCCGGTCATCTACAGCCCCAGCGACCTGCTGCGGTCGGGTCCCTCCACCAAAGAAAGCCTGTGGGGAACACCGGCCCGTGACACCCAGGGTGCCTCGCCAGCCGAGCAGATTTCGGCGAAGCGACCGCCTCAATACCAAAACCTCCGCATCGCATCTTGGGCCTTGGATGGATTTGGCCCGACGAAATTGGCCAGCAACATCTGCCGAAAAAACCTGATTCGCGTTGTTCGCCAATTCGACATGATCGCCTTGCAACAGGTTTCGTCGATTCACCAAGACTTGGTGCCCCGGATGGTCGACGCGATCAATGAAAATTCATTGGGCAGCGGCGGCCCGGTATTCGACTACGTTCTCGGCGGACCAACCGGCCCAACTCATCGTGGCGAGCAAATGGTGATTCTGTTCCGCCCCGATCGCATTCGAGTGGACCGAACACAAACGTACACAGTTGCAGATCCCGACCAGCAAATGCTTTACGACCCACTGGTCGCCTGGTTCCGAGCAGCCCAACCCAGCGCCGCGAGAGCCTGGACGTTCACGGTGGCCAACGTGCGAATCGATCTGGGCCGGGCTCCCAGCGAAGTCGCTTTGTTGGGCCAGCTCTTTGATTCGATTCGAGATGACGGTCGCGGTGAGGATGACATCCTGATGATGGGATTGTTCCAAGCCGATGACGCGTACCTGTTGCCAACCATCGCCGGACGCACCGTCCGCGCTGCCGTGTCCAGCACACCGACGGATGTCTTTGGACGGCACCAGACTGAAAACATCGTGTTCGATTTTCAATCGACTGCAGAAGCCATCGGCCGCGGTGGAGTCTATGACTTCTTGCGTGTGTACAATCTCAGCCTCTCCGAAGCACAAACGGTGTCCAGTTACCTGCCGGTGTACGCTGAGTTTTCACCCCTGGAAGGCTCCCCGATCGCGAATCAAGCGACGCTGGATCAAGCCGTTGTGCAACAAGCGTCATTGCCGAGCGGCAAAACGCTTCGCTAGCTGACGATCCAACACCGCGAATGACGATGATCTATCTCGACCATCATGCGACGACCCCCTGCGACCCTCGCGTCGTGGAGGCAATGTTGCCCTATCTGACGCAGCACTTTGGCAACCCGCACAGTGATTCCCACGAAGCCGGGCGTGAAGTTCGCCGAGCGATTGACCAATCGATCGATTCGATGGCCGCGATCCTGAACGCTCCCCGCGAAAGCGTTGTCATCACTTCCGGTGCCACCGAGAGCATCAACCTGGCCATGCGAGGTGTGCTGATGCACCCGCGTTGCAAACGTCATCAAGTGGTCGTTTGTGACACCGAACATCCAGCCGTTTTGGAAGTGGCGGACGATTTGTCCGAACAGCTTTCTGCCAGCGGTCAGCCCATCGAAATCATTCGCATCGGAGTCCATCCACACGATCATCCCTCGGCCGGACAAGTCGACTTGGACCAGTTCCGCGCCGCAGTCAACGATCAGACCGCGTTGGTTTCGATCATGTGGGCAAACAATGAAATCGGCTCCGTCGCTCCCATCCAATCCATCGCTGAGATCACCCACGAAGCGGGTGCGGTATTGCACTGCGATGCGACTCAGGCGGTCGGGCGATTGCAGGTGGACGCGATTGCGTCGGACGTTGATTTGCTGACCGCGTCGGCACACAAATTCTATGGGCCGAAGAGCACTGGTTTCCTGGTTGTGGGCAACGGCAACCGACGCGTGCGACTGCGTCCCCAAATCGTCGGCGGTGGCCAGCAACGAGGGCTTCGTGGTGGAACACTCAATCCCGCCAGCATCGTCGCGATGGCAACGGCACTGCGAATCGCAATCGACGATCTCGTGAACGAGACCTCACGGATTCTTACACTGCGAGAATTGCTTTGGAGACGCCTGCTGGAATCGATTGATGGTTTGCAGCTCAATGGTGCCAATTGGCATGACGATTCCTCGGTTCGTTTACCAGGCAACCTGAACGTGCGATTGCGGGACGTGGAAGGTGAAGCCTGGATGGCCGCCACTCCGGAAGTCGCATTCAGCAGCGGCTCGGCATGCAGCAGCACCGAGGCTCTTCCCAGTCACGTGCTCCTGGCGATGGGATTGACCGAATCGGAAGCTCGCCGAAGCGTGCGGTTCGGTGTCGGCCGATTCAACACAGAGGGCGAAATCAATGCCGCCGCGGATCAACTGATCGCATCGCATCAAAAGCTGGTTGGTTAGTGTGGCATCCAGCCCAGCCGAATGCCCGCCGCCAGCACAATCACGGCGGTGATTCGGCGAAGTGTCAACGGAGACAGCCAACTCGAGGCTGCCCGGGTTCCGACCTGGCCTCCGATCAAGACGCTGACAAACAACCACGGCCACCACGGAGCATGCGTCTGAAACTCTGTCATGATCTCGCCGACTGACCAACCATGCTTGCTGGCTTGGCCGACCAATCCCGCCAACGAGTTGACCAGGATGAACAACGAACTGGTCGCGGCGATGTCGCGAGCGTGACTCCAACGAGTCAGGTGCAACACGGGCGACAAGAAAATGCCTCCACCGATGCCAACCAGTCCCGCGAGCAGGCCCAACCCACCGCCCAGGATGACTTGCAAAATCACACTGGATCTCCGCCAACGATTCATCCCAGTAGGGATGCCCCCATTCACGGTCTCATTTGCGATCGTATCCCGCTTGGGTCCGCCCTCCGTCTTCGTCGTTTCATGACCGCGATTTTTTTGGCCGCCCAGCATGAGTAATACGCCAGCGACAATCAGCGTGCCCGACAAAAGAGGCACAAACACGTCCCGGTCCAAAGGGATCGAACCGCCGACCCAGGCCATTGGAACGGACCCAACCACCAGAGGGACACATCGTGACCAAGGCATTTGCTTTTGCTGCGTGAAACGCAGGCAGGCCCCTGTGACAACCAATAGATTGCAAGCCAACGAAAGCATCGGCAAAACACGATGGTCCACGTCATGAAGCACCAACAATGCGGTGTACGTGGACCCGCCACCGAAGCCTGCGCTGCTGTACACCAGGGCCGCCAAAAAGAACCACGCGACGATCCAAAACTTTCCGCCTAATAACATGCTGGCTCAATCGTTACCCTGAGTGGCAGTGTCTTTTCTTTGCAGCTTCTTGAGGTGATCCGCTATGCGGCAATTTCGTACCGTGACTTACGTCGTTGTTGTTCTGAGTCTGTTGCTCGGGTTGCTCTATTTACCCCTGAGACTCTCCATGGCCGCTGAACCCAAACAAGATGCCTCATGGCGAAAACAGCAATTTGAAGCGGCCAAGCAAGCGTTGCAAAAAGGTCTTCCGAAAACCGCGCTCAAGCACTACGACGCCATCGTACCCGCCGCAATCGCCGAAGAAGACCACGATGACGTGATCTTGGCCATGGGGATACGAGCTTCCCTGCGAGGTCAACTCGATGGCGGAGGCGCCGAAGACCGGATCCTGCACCTCCAGAAATACCTGGATACTGCACCGGAGGCATCCAAACCGCTGCTGAAGGCGGTGCTGGCCAGTTGGTTCTATTCCTATCAACAGCAAAACCAATGGCGGTTCCGAAATCGCACCGAGATCGAAACTCGTGAAGACGATTCGACGCCCATCCAATCCAGCGACGATCTGAAAACCTGGAGTGCTCAGCGGATCATCCGCCACGCCGGCACACTGTTTGACGAAGCCTTGGAAGACGCCGAGACCCTGCAAGCGACCGACCTGGAATCGATCCAGCGACTGATCACCGAAGGCAACGCCCCCGAGTCATATCGCCCGACGGTCTATGATTTCGTGGTCAACCAAGCCATCGCCCACTTTGTCGACGCCCATTCCATCTACAGCGGACCGATCGAGCGTTTCGAACTCGAAGCAAACTCGCCGATCCTGGATCCCGTCGCCAGTTTCCTCGCTTGGGAGATCCCGGAAACCGATCTTGAATCGCCGCTTCGCCGAGCCACGGAATTGATGCAGGATTGGATTCAATTCCGTCAATCCAAAGCAGACGAACAACAAGACGCTTTCTTGGACGCGAACTGGAACCGTTTGCGTTTCGCGGAACAGAACGCAGTTGGCACGACCAAAGATGAACGCTCCCAAACCGCGATGCAGCGTTTCCTCAGCGAGAACGCAGATCATCCGATCAGCACCCGAGCCAGTTTCCAGCTCGCGCAAAAAGAAATGGGACAAGAAGAATTCGTTCGGGCTCATCAAATTGCCAAGGCAGCCGTAGCATCGCATCCAAATAGTTTTGGGGGACGCCAATGCGCCGCGTTGATCGAACAGATCGAAGCCCCCCAGCTCAACATCGCGACCGAGCGAGTTTGGAACCCGGCCCTCTCCGAGTCCGCTCAGGCGGAAATCGAAATCAGCTACAAGAACATCACCAAGGTGCACTTCAAACTGGTCTCGCTGAGCTTTGACGAATTGCTCCGTTCAGGGCAAATGGTTCAGAACAACGAGCACGATTGGTTGAGGAAGTTTGGCGAAGAACCCGCCGTGCAGCAGTGGTCGGTCGACTTGAAAGAAACCGCCGATTTCAAAACCAGCGTTCACCGAATCGATGTCCCCAACGACCTGGCAAAGGGAAGCTACATGCTGATCGCCAGCGTCAACAAAGACTTCGTTTGGAAAGAGAACTACCTGGCAGGCAAACAGGTTTGGGTGAGTGAATTGGCACTTGTCACCGACGGGCGATGGAACCAAGGCACACTCGAAGGCCACGTCCTGGATTCCAACACCGGCGAACCCATTCCGCAGGCCACCGTTGCCGTTTGGACCTGGGGCAACGATGGCCAGCGGAGGAACAACCGCAACAATGGCTACCGATACCGGTCGCTGCCGTCGCTGACCACAGATCAAAACGGTCGCTTCGAGTTGAAAGCGGAGCAAGGAACCAACCTGAACAACCTGTTGCTGCTGGCTCAAAACGGCAAGGATCGTCTTCCATCCCAGCAGCACCATTCCGTCCGTCATTCACGACCATCAAATCGACTCAGCGGTCGCACGGTGTTCTTCACCGACCGTGCGATCTACCGACCGGGGCAAACGCTTCGCTTCAAAGCGATCGCAACGACCTACGACCAATCAAAAAACCTGTACGAAACCCACAATCGTAAATCGCTGCAGGTGCAGTTGCTCGACCCCAACAACCAAGTGGTCGAAACATTGGATCTGGTCACCAACGACCGCGGCAGTTGTCATGGCAGCTTCCATCTGCCGACGTCGGGACTGACCGGCCAAATGCGACTGCGCGTCCGCGAGTTCCCACGAGGCGCCACCACCGTTCGAGTGGAAGAGTACAAACGTCCGAAGTTCGAAGTGACCCTGGACGCCCCGAAGGATCCGGTTCGCCTGGAAGAATCCGTGACGGTCTCCGGTCGCGCGACCGCCTACACCGGCGCCGCGATCAACGACGCAACCGTTCGCTACACGGTCGTACGACAAGTCCAATATCCGATTTGGTGGGTATGGCGATGCTGGTGGATTCCAACGCCTCCCGCTGAACCGCAAACGATCGTGCAAGGCGAAACGACCACGGATGAACTGGGACGCTTCGACGTGTCCTTTGATGCCGTGCCAGATGCCTCGGTCGATCGAGACAGCGAACCCACGTTCCGATACGTGATCACCGCTGACGTGGTCGATACCACCGGCGAAACGCGATCGGACAAACGCACGGTCACGGCGGGTTACACGACGATGTCGGCTCGAATGAGCGTCGCTCACCCCGATTGGCTGACCGAACAAGAGCAGGTCGACATTCAGGTTCACACAACCTCGCTCGACGGCGAAGCACAAGCTGCTGAAGTCAAAATCGAAGTCTGGTCGCTGAAGGCTCCCGAGGTCGTTCCGCAACCGCGTTGGGGAGCTTATCAACCGCTGCCAGCGGATGCGGACGACGAAGCGAAACAAGTTCATCCCGAGGATCCAAATTCATGGCCGCTGGATGAATTGCAGTCTTCGAAGACATTGCAAACGGATGCCAATGGACATGGTTCGTGGGAAGTGTCGCTTCCCAAGGGGCACTATCGAGCGGTCTTGTCGGCCGTCGATTCAGCCGGCAATTCGGTCTCGGCGTTGTTGCCGCTGCGAGTGATCAATCCCAAAGCGGATCAACTCGGGCTGCCGATTGCCAGCCTGTTTGTGACGCCTCAATCGCAGTGGGAACCAGGCGAAACGTTCACTGCGGTTTGGGGCAGCGGCTACGAAGATGCCAAGGCTTTGGTGGAAGTCGAGCATCGCGGCGAGATCCTGCAGCGATATTGGACGCCCGGTGACAAGACACAAATTGAGATCACCCAAGCGGTCGATGAATCAATGCGAGGTGGCTTTGTCGTCCGCGTGATGATGGTTCACGAAAACCGTCTGCATCTGCATCAACAAGTCGTCAATGTTCCGTGGACGAACAAAGATTGGTCGATCCGCTGGGAACGTTTCGTTTCCAAACTCAAACCCGGTGCGGAAGAGACTTGGACGGCGATCATCGAACCCAAGGTGGTGGATGAATCGACCAAGGCCCAGCAGGATTCCATCATGGAAATGGTGGCAACGCTTTACGACGCATCGCTCGACGTGTTTGCCAAACATCGTTTCGCAACCGGCTTCAACGTCTTCTATCGAGATCGAAGCACACGCAGCCCGCTCCTGAACAACGGCTGGCAACACTTGTCGACCGTTGCGATGTGGTCGCACCGCGGCTATCCCAGCGGTGAACTGAGCTATCCCGATTGGGTTTCTGAACTCCAGTTGAACCAATTCTTCGGACGTCCCATGCCGATGGCACGCGGGATGGCCTTTGCGGAGTCTGACATGATGATGGCGGACGGGGCGGTGCCAGCGTCGGCCCCGATGCGAAAACAATCCGCTCCTTTGATGACGGCTGGAAGTGCGATCACGAGCGACTCCGAAGAAGCCGATGATGCTCCCCCCGAATCAAATGATCCCGAGATCGATCTGTCCGGCATCCCGCCTCGCAAAAACCTGAACGAGACCGCTTTCTTCTTCCCCGAATTGATCGCGGACGAAAACGGTGCGGTGACAATGAAGTTCACCATGCCAGAAGCATTGACTCGTTGGCAATTGCTGGGATTCGCCCACGGTGCCAACCTTGCCTCCGGTACCATCTCGGGCACCACCGTGACCAGTAAAGACTTGATGGTCCAGCCCAATCCGCCTCGGACGCTGCGGGAAGGGGACGAGATTGAACTGACAGTCAAAGTCAGCAACCAATCCGCCGCAACCCAAACGGGCGTGGTGGCGTTGAACCTGTCGTCAGCGTCTAGCGGTGAATCCGTCGATGCTCAAGTCGGCAATTCACAGCCCAAGCAATCGTTTGAAATTCCCGCCGGCCAGTCCAAGACATTCTCATGGCGAATCCAGGTTCCCGCTGGCATTGGGTATTTGGTCTACAAGGCCGTCGGTTCAACCGGACGGTTGTCCGATGGCGAAGAAGGTTACCTGCCGGTTCTGACTCGTCGCATCTTGGTGCACGAATCCATTTCGCTGCCGATCGACGGTGCCGAAACGAAAACCTTCCGGCTGGCGAAGTTGTTGGAAGGAAATAGCGACACGCTTTCGAGCGAATCGCTGACCATTCAAATGACTTCCAATCCGGCTTGGTATGCCGTGATGGCACTGCCATATTTGATGGAGTATCCCCACGAATGCAGTGAGCAAACCTTCCATCGCTTGTACGCGAACTTGCTGGCTCGGCACATCGCCACATCCGACCCGCGAATTGAACGCGTGTTTGAACAATGGCGGAATCAACCCGAGGCGGCAGGTCGAGTCACGTTGGATAGCCCTCTGGCTCAGAACGAAGAACTGAAGTCAATCGCACTCACCGAAACACCTTGGGTGTTGCAATCCAAGTCCGAATCGGAGGCACGTCGCAACGTGGGGATCTTGTTTGACACCAATCGTGTCAACGATCAAGCCGACCGATTGACGCGGCGTTTGATCGAACTGCAAAAGGATGATGGCAGCTTCGCTTGGTTCGATGGTGGTCCGTCCAACGACACCATCACCATGTTGATTGTCACCGGGTTCGGTCGACTGCAGCACTTGGGTGTCGACGTTGACATGCAGGTGGCGATGAAAGCGCTCACGCACTTGGACGCTTATGCGACCAAGCTGTATGAACGCATCAAGCCAGAAGACCGCAACAAAGTGCATATTTCACCAACGGTGGCGATGCTGTTGTACGGACGCAGTTTCTACAAGAGTCAAGCAACTGCACCCGAGCACAAGGAAGCGGTTGATTACTGGACCGACCAACTCGCAGAACACTGGTTGTCCTTGCCGAGTCGGATGAGCCAAGGGCACGCCGCGATCGCTTTGCATCGACTGGGGCGACTCAAGGAGGCCAAAGAAATCGTTGCTTCACTGATCGAGCGTTCGGTGGTCGATGAGCAAGGCATGCACTGGAACGACGCCAACTCAGGCTGGTGGTGGTACCAAGCACCGGTTGAAACGCAGGCGATGATGATCGAGGTACTCGATGAAGTCGCTGGCGATCTCCAACGGGTCGAACTCTGCCAGGCCTGGTTGCTGCGGCAGAAGGAAACTCAGTCTTGGGAAACCACCAAATCCACTGCCGACGCGGTTTACGCGTTGCTGCTGCGAGGCACGGACAAGCTGGCATCCGATGAAGTCGTCGACATTGCGGTGGGGCAACAAGAAGTCCCCAAGGGCAATGTGGAGGCCGGCACTGGTTTCTACCAGCACCGCTTCTCAGCGGATGAGATCACGCCCGAAATGGGTTCGATTCAGGTCAAGAAGACCACCTCTGGCATCGCTTGGGGCGGAGTCCACTGGCAATACTTTGAGAACATCGAAAACATCACGCCGCACGATGGCACGCCATTGCAAATCGAGAAGCAACTGTTTGTCGTCCGTGCGACGGATTCTGGCCCCGTGCTGCGTCCTATTGGCGATGACCCCGTTCGAGTTGGTGATGAACTGGTCTCAAGGTTGATCATCCGCAGTGATCGCGACATGGAATTCTTGCACTTGCGAGACCATCGCGGCAGCGGCACCGAGCCCGTCAATGTGTTGTCTCAGTACCGGCGACAAGATGCTTTGGGGTACTATCAAAGCACTCGAGACGCGGCCGAGCATTTCTTCATCGGTTACCTCAGAAAAGGCACCTATGTGCTGGAATCCCGCTGCCGTGTGCAGCTTCGCGGCAACTATCAGACGGGGATGGCGAGCATCGAATCGATGTATGCACCTCAGTACAACAGCCACAGCGAAAGCCACGCATTGGAAGTTAAGTGATTCATGAAGGTTTGATGAACCGTGCTCCTCCTGCTCATTGCAGTGCAATCTGCTACTGAATCGAGCAGGGGGGCTGTTCAAACTTCATGCACTTGTCCGGTCGTCTAACCGTGCTGATACGCAGCGGGCACGAATCCACCTTTAGGTTTTTGGTACGAAACCTGCGTTCCGAGAACGCAATCTCAAGGTTGGCAAATCACCGCCAACCAAGTTTTCGACTCCCGAACCTCTAGCAGTGATTTGATGAAAACGGGCTTTTTGATCGACATGGATGGCGTCATCTACCGCGGCAGTGAGCTGATCCCAGGCGCCGATCAGTTCATCGACGTTTTGATTCGTCAGGACATCCCATTCCTCTTTTTGACGAACAACAGTCAAAAGACTCAGCGCGATGTCCAGACCAAACTCCAGCGGATGGGGATCTTTGTCGAAGAGTCCCATATCTTCACCTGTGCGATGGCAACGGCACGCTTCCTTGCCAAACTGAAACCCAATGGCACCGCTTACATCATTGGCGAAGGTGGACTGTTGCAAGCCATGCACCAAAATGGGTTTTCAATCGTGGACCATTCGCCCGACTTTGTCGTCGTCGGCGAAGGTCGCACGATCACCTTGAGTGCACTGGAAGCCGCCGTCGACATGATCCTGGGTGGCGCGAAGCTGATCGCGACAAATTTGGACCCCAGTTGCCCAACCAAGAACGGCACACGACCGGGTTGTGGAGCCACCGTCGCCTACCTGGAGGCGGTCACCGGACGTAAAGCCTTCAGCGTGGGAAAACCCAGCCCCATTATGATGCGAGCAGCTCGCAAGGAACTGAAATTGGCCACGTCACAGACCGTGATGGTCGGCGACACGATGGAAACCGACATCCTGGGTGGTGTCCAAATGGGCTACCGAACCGTGCTGACGTTGTCCGGTGGTACCAACAAAGAAGACCTGGGCCAATTCGCTTACGGTCCCGACGTGATTGTTGACTCGATCGCTGAGCTTTGTGATGTCAGCGAGTTTGTGCAGAGCAGTCTGCCAGTTGGCAATCGCGAAGACGACACCGTCACCAACTTCGCCGCTTGGGCCGCCGCCAACGCGTGATGGTTCACACCTGGACTGCAACGTGCGTCACATCAAGGCTCGTAGGCCAGGTCTCACCTGGCACCCGCGCCGATGCTTCGG